>NZ_JAFCWQ010000012.1:0-91174 GCF_049897665.1 Brevundimonas sp. TWP2-3-4b1
TTCGGCATTCCAGTTCACGCCGTTGCCGGACGCTTCCAGGTTGATGTCGTCGATCTTGTGGTAACCGGCGTCAATCGCGCCGTACCAGCCGTCCGGCTCAGCCGAAGCAGCACCAGCGGACAGGGCGAGAGCCGCCGCCGCGCTGGAAGCCAGGAACAAGGTCTTGAAACGCATGGGTGTGAGCCCTCCGCAGCCATAATTAATCATTGCGGCGGTCTCACCGCCTTCCGGGGTCATAACAGCGTTGCCGCAGGAGGTCGATAGGTTCCGAAGCAGTTCGACCGGTCAAACTGCAAGCGTGACGTTGAAGCTACAGGAGAAATCGGCGCCCCCGCTTTCACGAACATCGTTCCGCTGTCCGTTCTGGGGGCTCGATCGTCCCGCTATCTCGACGCGCCGAAGCCCGCTATGCCCGCGTGGCATGACGGGAACCATCAACGGATGATCGGGGCGAACACGGGCATAGGCGTCTTCACGGCCACGCGGGCGGAGTACGGCCTGCTGCGGCCGGTGCTCGCCGCAATGGAGGCCTCGGCGACAATTCGCCCACATCTGATTGTCGGGGGCCCCCATTTGTCGATCCGGCACGGCGCGACCCTGGCGGAAATCGAGGCCGACGGACGGCGCCCCGCCGCCCGGGTTCCGTCGCCCATGGCCGGCGATGACGGCCTGTCGGCGGCGCAGGATATGGCTGCGACCCTGTCAGGCTGCGCCGAGGCCTATGCGGCGCTGGGTCTGGAAGCCGTGCTGATCCTGGGCGACCGGACCGAGGCGCTGGCGGCGGCGGCGGCGGCGGTTCCGCTGGGGCTGCCCATCCTGCATCTGGAGGGCGGACACAGAACGGCCGGAGCGGTCGACGATGCGATCCGCCATGCGATCACCAAGCTGGCGGCCCTGCATTTCACCGCCGCCGAGCCCTATCGCCGCCGCCTGCTGCAGATGGGCGAGGCGCCCGGGCGCGTCTTCACCGTCGGCTCGACCGGCGTGGACAACCTGACCGCCTTCGGACGCAGCACGCCGGCGGAGGCCTCCGCCCTGACCGGGCTGGACCTGCCGCCCGGCTTCCTTCTCGTGACCTTTCACCCGGAGACCCTCGGAGCCCTGTCGCCGGAAAGACAGATCGAGGCCTTCGTGGGCGGCCTGGCCGGTGTCGAGGATCGCGTCATCCTGATCACCCTGCCCAACGCCGACGCGGGCGCGGAGGCGATTCGGGGGGCGATCTCCGCCTTTGCCGCCGTCCGGCCCGGCCGAATCCGGATCGCTGAATCGCTGGGCGCGCGCGGCTATGTCGCGGCCCTGACCGCCTGCGCCGCCGTCATCGGCAACTCATCGAGCGGCATGATGGAGGCGCCGGCCGCAGGCGTTCCGGTCGTCAACGTGGGCGACCGCCAGGCAGGACGGCTGCGCACGCCGGGCATCATCGACTGTCCGCTCGAGGCTGAAGCCATAGCCGGGGCGATCGCCCGGGCCCTGTCGCCCGCCTTCCAGTCCATGGCGCGAAGCCAGCCCGCCCTGTTCGGCGACGGCCACGCTGGAGAACGGATCGTCTCGATTCTGGAAGCGACGGACCTGAGGGGGTTGGCGAGGAAGCCCTTCGTCGACCTCGACTGGACCTAGCGCCTTACGCTGTCCAGAGGCCCGGCCGCCTCGCCCCGCACATGGGGCCACAGCGCCTCGCAGACGGCGAAGTCGAAAGCGGTGTCTACGTCCCAGCCCCGCTCGGGCGGCATCAGATGCGCCAGGGTGTCCGGACCGACGAAGGTGCGCCGCTCCAACAACGATTCCGGCCGTCCGACATAGACGGCGCCATTGACCACCACCGGCTCGTCGGGTCGCGGTGCGTCCGGACAGAAGAGGCGGCCTTCGGTCACCCGTCCGTAGAAGGTCTGGGGTTTCAACACCGGCGAGACCCCGATCACCGCAGACGCTCCGCTGGCGTGGCAGAGCTCGACCGCCGCATCAATGTCGGCGCCAAGGCGAAGCGGCGAGGTCGGTTGCAGCAGCACGACATAGTCCCAGGACCCGCCCACCGTCTCCAGCGCATGCGCGACGGCGTCGATGACCGAGGCCTGCGGTCCCGACAGGCTGTCCGGGCGGCGGAACGGCGGCGGGAATCCCATTTCGGCCGCGACGGCGGCCACGGCCTCGTCGTCGGTGGAGACCACGACCTGATCCAGTACGCGGGATTCGCGACAGGCATCGAGGGTCCAGGCCACCATCGGCCGGCCGGCCAGCGGACGGACGTTCTTGCCCGGCAGACCCTGCGATCCGGCGCGCGCGGGAACAAGCCCCAGAACCCGTCCGGCGGATGCGCCCTCGCCGATCATGTCCGTCTCCGTGACGCGCCAGTAGCTGTCCTTTAGACTCTGATTCGGACGGTCCGGGCGCAATCACGCCGCCGGATGGCGTCCTTGCGGACGGCGGGTCTTTCGTGAACGTCGAAGCGATCATTGGCGCCCTGAAGGGCCGACCGGTCCTGGTCACCGGAGGGGGCGGCTTCATCGGCAGCCGGCTGTGCGAACGGCTGGTAGAAATCGGGGCCGAGGTCCGCGTCCTGGTCCGCTACACCTCGGACGGCGACGCCGGCTGGCTGGACCGTTCGCCGATCCGGGGCGAGATCGACGTCCGACGCGGCGACCTCGCCGATCGCGACAGTGTGCTTGACGCAGTCCGCGACCGCGAGATCGTCTTCCACCTCGGCGCCTTGATCGCCATTCCCTATTCCTACCTCGCGCCCGAGAGCTACGTCCGCACCAACATCCTCGGCACGCTGAACGTGCTGCAGACTGTGCGCGAACTGGGCGTCGCCCGCCTGATCCACACCTCGACCAGCGAGGTCTATGGCTCAGCCCAGTTCGTCCCGATGACGGAGGCCCACCCGCTGGTTGGCCAGTCGCCCTACTCCGCCTCCAAGATCGCGGCCGACAAGCTGGCCGAGAGCTACCATCGCTCGTTCGGAACGCCGGTCGTGACCCTGCGGCCGTTCAACACCTTCGGCCCTCGCCAGAGCGCGCGCGCGGTCATCCCCGCGATCGCGGTCCAGTTGCTGGCCGGACGACCGGTCCGCCTGGGCGACACCCGGCCGACGCGCGACTTCGTCTTCGTGGACGATACCGTCGACGCCTTTCTCAGGGCCGCGGCCCTGCCGGGGATCGAGGGTCTGACTGTCCATACGGGCGGTGGCCGCGAGATCGCCATCGGCGACCTGCCCGCCATGATCGCCGCCGCCGCCGGCCTGCCGGTCGAGGTCGAGGCCGATCCGAAGCGCATGCGGCCCGCCGCAAGCGAGGTCGAACGCCTGCACGCCGACGCCTCGCTGGCGAAGGAACGGCTGGGCTGGACGCCGTCTATCTCGGTCGAGGAAGGTCTGGCCCGGACGGTCGCCTTCATCCGCGACAATCCGGCGCTCTATCGTCCCTCGGAGTATGCGGTGTGACCCCCGCGGGCGACATCGCCGGGAACCTGCTGGGACCCGACGCCCCCCTGCTCGACGCCATCGCCCGGCTGGATGCAGTCCGTCGCAAGCTGATCGTCGTCGTCGACGAGGATCGCCGTCTTCTGGGCAGTGTGACCGACGGCGACATCCGGCGCGGTCTGCTCCGTCGCCTGCCGATGGATGCTCCGATCCGCGAGGTGATGAACACAGAGCCGGTCTCGCTTCAGATCGACGGTTCCGACATCGCGGCCCTGCAGCGGCTGGAGGAGCGCGGCGTGACCCTGGCGCCTCTGCTGGACCGTGCCGGTCGGGTTGTCGGCCTCTATCCCGACACGGTCGGCACGCCGCGCCCCCGGGACAATCTGGTGGTCATCATGGCCGGAGGTCGGGGTGTTCGTCTCGCGCCCCTGACCCAGACCTGTCCCAAGCCGATGCTGAAGGTGGCCGGACGCCCCCTGCTCGAGACCATCATCGAACGGCTGAGAGCCCAGGGTTTCGGCCGCTTCCGGCTCGCCGTGAACTACCTTGCCGAGATGATCGAGGATCATTTCGGCGACGGCGCCTCAATGGGCGTCGAGATCGAGTATCTGCGCGAGGACCATCCGCGCGGCACTGCCGGGGCCCTGTCTCTGGTGCGCGATCCCGTAACCAGCCCCATGCTGGTCATGAACGGCGACGTCCTGACGCGGATGGCCTTCGGCGGCCTGATCGACTTCCACGAGGAGCACGGCGCCCTGGCCACCCTGTGCCTGCGCGAGCACCAGTTCCAGGCCCCTCACGGCGTGGCCGAGGTGGACGGCGTGCGGATGACGGCCCTGCGCGAAAAGCCGACCTTCCGCTGGCTGGCCAACGCCGGCGTCTATTGTCTGGAGGGATCGGTCCTGTCGCGGATTCCGGCGCAGGGGCCCTATGACATGCCCGAACTGCTCGCGGGCCTCGCCTCGGACGGAAAGATGGTCGGCGCGTATCCGATCCACGAGTACTGGCTCGACATCGGCCGGCCGCCGGACTTCGAGAGCGCCCAGACAGATTTCGGAGCGGTGTTCGCCGCGGGCTGAGGCGGGCCATCAGCTCCCTTGCGCTAACCTTGGGGGCGAGTATGGTCCCGGCGAATTTCCAAGGGCCGACGGCGCTGCCGAAATCTCCCGCAAGGCTATCGCGCATGTTTTTCCCAGAGAACGTTCCGACCACCAGAATATGAAAATCACGAACATCTACCGGCATTTTCGGATCGTCGGGGCGTTGCTGATGCGCGAGCTGACAACGCGTTTCGGCCGCGAAGGCCTGGGCTTCGCTTGGGTCATCGGTGAGCCTCTTCTGTTCTGCTTTGGAGTGCTTATCCTCTGGACACTACTTAAGCCGGAGTATGAACACGGCATCCGCCTCGGCCCGTTCGTCATGACCGGGTACATGTCCATACTTCTGTTGAGACACCAGGTCAGCTTCTCGATGTCGGCGCTGCAGGCGAATATCGGGCTGTTGCACCATCGCCAAGTCCACGTTCTTCATCTCTACATCGCGCGAAATCTCCTGGAGTTCTTCGGATCGACAGCAGCATTCATTGCCGTCTATGCGATTCTGTTCGTTCTCGGCCAGGTCGGGTTGCCAAAGGACGTTCTACTTCTCTACGGCGGCTGGTTGATTTTGGCGTGGATGGGAATGGGCATTGCTCTCGTCTTTGCAGGGCTATCCCTCCGATTTGAAATCATGGAGCGGCTGGTCCCGGTTCTCACCTATGCCATGGTGCCTGTTTCTGGATCGTTTTTCATGGTCGCCTGGTTGCCTGCGGACGTCCGCGACATCTACCTGACCATTCCGATTCCTCATGGCATCGAGATGGTTCGAGCCGGGGTGTTCGGCGAGTTCGTGAAAACATACTATGACCCCGCCTACGCGATCATGTGGGGCGGCATATTAAACATGCTTGGCTTGGTTCTAATTGCCGGAGCCAAGGACCGTATCGATATCGAATGACGCCGCAGGACCCGTTGCCTATCCAACGCTCGAGAACCAGATGACCACGCCCGAACTCAACTATGTCGGACCTATCCCAAAGGCGCTGACGTTCAACCCAGAACGACCCGTTTGGTGGAAGCGGGTGCCTTGGCCCTTCATTGTCATTGTGGTGCTGCCAACCATCGTGGCGATCGTCTATTTCCTTTTTATCGCCTCCCCTCGTTATGTCTCGGAAGCCCAGTTTACCGTACGGTCCGCAACCCGCTCGCAACCGTCGTCGCTGGGCGCCGCTCTTCAGGGCGTGGGTCTGTCCGTCAACTCAAGCGACGCTTTCGCCGTGCATGAATACATCAGCTCGCGCGACGCCATGCGTGAGCTGCAGAGGCGCAACGACCTGATCGACATCTTCGGATCGCGCCAAGCGGACTTCTGGACGCGCTATCCCGCATTCGGCGAAAGCCGCTCGGAGGAGGGACTTTACAAGGCATTTCAACGTTTTGTCGAGGTGGGTTACGATTCGACGACGGGCATCAGCACCTTGCGTGTCGAGGCATTCAGCGCGGCCGAGGCCCGAAATCTTACCGAAGGTTTGCTTCAGGGCGGCGAGCAGCTGATCAACCGTCTCAACGAGAGATCCGCCGACGACGCCGTAAGCTATGCAGTCTCAGCGCGGGATCAGGCTCGCGACCGACTGGCCGAGGCGCAGGCAGGCCTCACGTCGCTGCGAAACAACCAGCAGTTCATTGACCCGGAGCTCAGCGCGCGTGAGAGCTCCCAATTGATCGGGAGTCTGCGTGCGACTATCGCCACCTTGATGGCCGAGCGGTCCCAGTTAGCGAGCGAGGCGCCTTCCAGTCCCCAGCTGCCTGTGCTCGATTCACGGATCGCGTCCTACAACGCCCAAGTTGCGGCAGAGCGCTCAAAGGTTACAGGCGGGGCCGGTTCCCTCGCGTCACAAGTCGGCGTGTACGAACGTCTGACACTTAATCAGGAGCTAGCCGATCGAGAGTATGCCAACGCGAGCGCACAGCTGATCTCCGCTCAGCAGGAAGCGCGCCGACAAAAGCTGTATCTTGACCGGATTGTGAGCCCCAACATGCCCGACCGGCCCGCGCAACCGAAGCGGCTGCTGTCGATCCTAGCCGTGTTCGGTACGGCAATACTGGTTTACGGCATCGGCTGGATGGTGTGGTCCGGCGTCCGCGAACACAGGCAAGACTGAAGTGGCCGATGAAGGACCCGTCGGACTGAAGGTCACCGGTCTGACGAAGGTATATCATGGCCGAAAGGACCCGGTATTCTCCGACCTTAATTTCACTGTCGGGACAGCGGGCAGGCTCGCCATTCTGGGGCGAAACGGCCAGGGAAAGTCCACCCTGATCAAAATCCTCGGGGGCATCATGCCATATTCGGAGGGCAAGATCGAATGGCCCATGACCTCGTCATGGCCGATCGGTTTCGGCGGCGGCTTCCAGGGCAGTCTGACCGGGCTCGACAATATCCGCTTCCTGTCTCGCATCTACAGGCGAGATTTCCAGCGAACTCTTGAGAGGGTCGATAACTTCGCCGAGCTGGGATCCTCCCTGAAGCAGCCAGTGAAACACTACTCTTCCGGGATGCGGGCGCGCCTCGCCTTTGGCCTATCGCTGGCCATTGAATTTGACTGCTACCTGATCGACGAGCTCGTGGCCGTGGGCGACGCGCGGTTTCAGCAGAAGTGCATGGAAGAACTGTTCCAGCATCGCGCCGACCGCGCGTTCATTATGGCGTCCCATGACGTCTCGTTGATTGGCGCCCACTGCAGTCGAGCGCTGATAATTGAGAGCGGCAGAGCAAAAATGTTCGACGATATCGAAGAAGCGATCGAGGTTTACTCGTGGCTGAGAGTGGCGTGATCAGCAGTCTGGAAACACCGACCGGCGCTCGATGGATCGTTCTGATCCCATCCGCGAACGATGCAGGCTGGCGCGAGGCGATATCCCAGGCGGTTCAGGCGGCTGGCTGTCGTCTGATTATAGAAGGTGATCATTCTTTCGAAGAGCTCGCCGCCGACCCCGCCTGCGTATGCCTCGTCACCGATGCCGCGATGACGGCCTTGGTGCCTTCTGAACGGGTCGCCATTCTTATGCCGGATCCGTCATCCTGCGCTTCCGCCTGCGCTGCGAGGTACGACCTGACGGCACCTTATGATTTGCGCCATGCTTCAAATCTCTTGGCTAACGCCACACGGCGCGGCCTTACCCGCCAACCGTTGGCGCCCGCGGCCTTGGCCGGGGGGCATCCGATCGCCGTGTTTGACGACATCACACTGTCGCCTCCGCTCGTCGTGGCCCGTAACGCCGGCAATGTCGAAACCGCAGTCGACGCCACGCGGGATGCATTGCAAATGTATCAGGACGGCATACCTCAGCCCGGCGCCCAGGCCGTTTGGGATTCCATTCTCTTCCACTACGACCGAGCCATCGAAGCGGCGCAGGGCGGAACGACGTTTGACGTCACAGGCAAACCCCGCACCTTGGCCTATGGCCCCTACTTCACTCTGCCAGCAGGTCGGTGGCGCGCCACCATACGGTTTGCAGTCGACGACGACGCCGCCATGCGGCGATATCGGCTGGATTGGGGCGCCGGCGATGACTACGCCATGATGTTGGTGCACCCCGACGCTTCAGGGATCTACGAACTGAGCATTGATCACCGCTTCGACGGAGAGACGGGCGCGCAGATGCGTATTCTTTTGATGGAAGGCGCGTTTGCGGGTTTTCTCACATTCCACGGCGGGCACGTTGCTCTGCTGAGTGACAGCGAGACCGGAAATCTAGCCTAGCGCTCTGCCGGAAACACGATCAGTCTCCTCGTTGAACAATGATGCCGATCGATGTCGTGGCGTAACCGGCCAAGGCCAGCTTCAGATGCGGCTCGTCTAGGTAAGGGGCGACATCGACATAGCGGTCGACCTTCCCATAACCCGGGTTGAAATCGATGGGAGCAATCCTGTGGCCCTTGCTCGCCAGTCGCGCCGCAAGCGCCTCGAAATCCTGACGCCGGAAGAGAACCGTTCCACCTTCCGACAGCGTGTCGTCGTTGGAGCTAACGTTATACTCGGTCGTATGCACAGCGATCCCCCCGGGCCTGAGTGTTTCTATTGATCGCTCGATGAACGCCATGCCGAGGTCAATGGAACCCAGATGCTCAAGGGCGCAGGCGGACCAGCAGAAGTCGAAGTCGACCAGATGTTCAGGCACGGCGTTCATATCGACGGTCTCGAAGCGCACGCGAGCATCGAAAAGCTCTGGCGGGCACAGGTTGGGGCGACCAAGCGCCTGCTTGCCTGCGGCGTGTTGGGCCGATGCGGCCCAACCAGCTGTTACGGCGTCGTCGGATGCCATGTCCGTTCCAACAACCGTGCAGCCTTGCGCTGCGAAATAGGCGCTCAGAGGCTCTGCGCCGACGCCGAAACCCAGGCCGCGGCGCTCGGGCGCCAGCATGCCGCGTTCGTATAGCACCTGGCAGACGAAGACGAACTCCCAGAGCTTGCGATGATAACGTAGGGGCTCGCCCAACTGGGCAGCCCAGTAGGAGAAGTAGGGCTGCCGGAAGCTGTGCTCTTTACAGAGCCTCCCGTCGGGGAAGATGAAATCGCCGGGGGCCATATCCGGCAAAAGACCAGGCATGGTGTGCCAAAGAGCTCGATCAGGGAGCAGGAGTTGCCGCATCAGCAGCCGGTTCTGGCGCTCTAGCAGATCGAGCCGCGCGATTACCGGTGTCAGAGCCTCGGCCAGATCCCGAGTCATCGAAGTGTATTCGGGAAACGGTAACGGATTTGGAGCGGGTTCGGGCTTGGACCGCTGCAGCTTGCTGGCGATCACCTGCAGCAGGCTTTGCGGTTTTTCGTCACGCGAGGGCATACAAAACTCCGATCCACACGCACGAACGGCGTCTCGGGGGGGGCATACCGGCGGACAGAGGCCTTGACCAGACACCGCTTGCGCTGAGAGGACCAGATCAGGCGTTGTCCTGCAAATGCGTTTGGTACGGCTTCGGAAGGCGGACATTGGGCCGTGACGCGGAGGCGTTGCCGCACTATGCAGTGACTAGGGGCTCCATGAGGAGCAGAGCCGGTCATCTGGGCTGTCTAGAAAGCGGAAAACATGAGCAAACGGGCGTTGATCACCGGCATCACCGGACAAGACGGAGCCTATCTCGCCGCCTCACTTCTCGGCCGCGGTTACGAGATTTTCGGCATGGTCCGGCGCTCCAGCCACGCCGGCGTCGCTGATCATCGCCTTCGCTGGCTTGGCATCGCCGACAAAGTAACGCTTCTTGATGGAAATCTCCTGGATCTGTCTTCACAAATCCGGATCATCCAGGATGTGAAACCTGCCGAGGTCTACAATCTGGCGGCCCAGTCCTTTGTCAGTGCATCCTGGCAGCAGCCCTATCTGACCGGCGAAATCACCGCGCTGGGCGCCGCCAATATGCTGGAGGCGGTTCGGATCGTCGCGCCTGAGGCCCGCTTCTACCAAGCGTCGTCTTCAGAAATGTTTGGTCTGGTGCAGGAGCCCGTTCAGTCGGAAACCACGCCATTCTACCCGCGATCGCCCTATGCGGTAGCCAAACTCTACGCACACTGGATGACCGTGAACTATCGCGAAAGTTTCGGATTGCACGCATCCAGCGGAATCTTATTCAATCATGAATCACCCCTGCGCGGGGTCGAATTCGTGACGCGAAAAGTGACCGACGCGGCAGCCCGCATCAAGCTGGGACTGCAAAAAGAACTGCGGCTGGGCAATATCGACGCCAAGCGCGACTGGGGTCACGCGCGGGACTATGTGGAAGCTATGTGGTTGATGCTTCAGCAGGATACGCCAGACGACTATGTTGTTGCGACCGGGCGGACGACAACGGTCCGGGACATGGTGGAAATCGCGTTCGCCCACGTCGGATTAAGGATCGAAGACCACCTCGTAATCGACCCAGCCTTCCTGCGCCCGGCCGAGGTCGACCTGCTCCTCGGCAACCCGAACAAGGCGCGGGAGACCTTCGGATGGGAAGCCTCGATCAGTCTTGAAGATATGATCGTCGAAATGGTGGATGCCGACTTGAAACGAGTCGCTTCACAGGCGGCGTGATGTCTATGCGCCTGCTGGTCACCGGTGGCGGCGGGTTCGTTGCCGGACATTTTCTCAACCTGGCCGCCAAGAAGTGGGCAGGCGAGATCCTCACAACACGCTTCAATTCAGCGGGCACCACACCCGCTGGCATCGCCTCGGCTCCCCTGGACATCCGGGATCGCGAAGCAGTCCTTGAGATCGTGCACGCGTTTCGGCCGACCCATATCCTCCATCTTGCCGCGATCAGCGCACCTGGTCAGGCACAGCAAAATCCCGCCGATGCCTGGCGTGCAAACGTCCTGGGCGCACTTCACATCGCCGAGGCGGCGGTCATTTGCGGAGCGCAGCAACTCATTTTTGCCAGTTCGGCCGAAGTGTATGGACGGGCATTTCTGGCCTACCCCATCGCTGATGAGCGGGTGGAACCGGAACCCGCCTCAGTCTATGGGCGGATCAAGTATGCAGCCGAACAGGCGGTGGCTGACGTGTTGGCTGGTTCATCTTGTGCAGGCGTTGCCGTTCGCGCAGCAAACCACAGCGGGCCGGGGCAAGACGAGCGGTTCGTCACCCCGGCCTTCGCGGCCCAGGTGGCTCGCATTGAAGTAGGCGAAATCCCACCGGTCGTGGCGACCGGCGATTTGACGGCGCGTCGGGATTTCCTGGATGTAAGAGATGTGGCCCGCGGGTACCTGGCCATCCTGACCGCGCCGTCGCATCCCGGCATGACGGTGCTGAACCTCGGCTCCGGCGTAGCCAGGCCGGTTGCGGAAATCATCGACGTTCTCAAGTCGTCCAGCCGAGTCCCCTTCGACGTGGTTTTGGACCCGGACAGACTACGCCCTCAGATTATTGAGTCCGCTGCCCTGGACGCCACCCGCATCGCCGAAGTTTACGGGTGGCGGCCTGAGATCGCGTTCGAGACGATGGTGAGAGACGTGCTTATCGACTACCGAACCCGCGTCGGGTGACGTTCTACCACGCTCCAACTGCGCAGTCCGTCCGGTCCCTTGGAAGGTTGGGATTGTAGTAGGGGTCTGCGTCCACGAGATGACCCCACCGGCGCAGGAAGGCCGATTGATCGGGTTGGCTCACAGAGTGCCTTACGAGCGATGATCCCTCGAAATGATAGAGGGTCGCGAACGGCGTATAAACGATACGGTATCCCAACTCTCCGAGCCTCAGGCAGAAGTCGATGTCGTTGTAGTCGATGGCGAGATCTGGGTTAAAGCCGCCGATTTCGCGCACCAGGCTCATGCGGGTGGCCAGAACTGCGCCTGTTACCGCGGAATAATTACGCACGAGATGCGAGTATCCGCAGTAAGCAATATCGTCTTTCGGCTGGTTGTGGAAAATATGCGTGGTTGGACCATTCACACCCATCACGATGCCAGCATGCTGGATCCGATCGTTAGTATACAACAGCCGCGCGCCGACGGCGCCGATCCTTTCTCGCCTTGAATGGCTCAACAGCGCCTCGATCCAATCCTCAGAGATTACCTCGATGTCATCGTTCAGAATGATGACGTCCTCTGTTTCGACCAAGTCGAAAGCAGCGTTGATTTTCCTTGGAAAGTTGAAGGGAGGGTCAAAACTATAGGTTTTTACAGTTACACCCTTGGAGACGAGTTCTTCCTCGACATCAGGTAGCATATTGCCGTTGTCGAGCACGACGATTCGAATATTCTTGAAAGTCGATCGGGTCAAAATGCTGTCGATCGCGTGTTTGACCATAAGAATTTCACCCCGGCCCTCGACAAACTTTGAGCGACTGTCAGTCAACATCAACAGCGTCACGGGGCGGTCGGGATCAACCGGCCATTCGACGCGGAAGCTGCCTGTAAACAGGCCAGGCGAAACGGCCGCGCCGGGATCCTCAGCGCACACGACATCACGCACAGCCAGGCCGGCGTTGATCAGTGCCTGTGGCTTCGCGTCGACGACGGCGGCGGCTGATCCCGCGATCTTGCGCCAGTGGTAGAGAACCTTCGGCACATGCACGACGCGCCGCGCTCTTGCGGTGGCACGGAGAGAAAGGTCGTAGTCCTGGGCGCCCGTAAACTCGTGGCGCAAGCCTCCCAATTCAAAGAACAGGGATTTTCTGACCAGCATGAAATGCAGGATGTAGGCTACGGATGTCAGATGCTCGGGCGACCAGTCCGGCTTTAGATAGGGTTCGCTCAGTGACCCGTTCTCTTCAAGCTTATCTTCATCTGAATAGACAACGTCGGCGTCAGGATGGGCCTCGATCGCCCCGGCCATCGTCGCCAGGGCATGAGGCAGAAGCTCGTCATCGTGGTCAAGGAAGCCAACGAACTGGCCCGTTGCGAACTCAGCCGCCAGATTGGTCGCCCGCGCAATGTGCAGGTTGGCTGGGGCGCGGGTGATCTTGATCCGGGGGTCGAAGCCTCGATAGGCCTCGAGCACTCGCAAGGTCTCCTTGGCGCTGGAATGGTCGTCACAGATGCAAAGCTCCCAGCGCCCGAAGGACTGAACGAGAACCGACTTGATTGCGGCCTCGAGCACGTCCGCCGGTGTGTTATAGACGGGCATCAGGATGCTGATCTTCAACGGCGCGCCGGACGTCGACGGCAAGGCAACCACGACAGGCTTTGCCGCCGGAACCGGGCCGGCTGCAACCGCTCCGGCACCCGGTGAAACCACTACGCCACGCAGGCCGCGCGTCAGTACGGCCAAGGCTCGCTTGGGTCCATCGATACGCAAGGCCTCAAGCGCCCGGGTGAACGTTCCTGGCGTAGTCGTCATTTCGCGGCGATCTTTTTGGTTGGGGAGGTCGGTCGGGCGGCAGCCGGACCGACGGGGGTCGAAGCGAAGGTTCCGCCGGACCGCGTCCAGATATTCCTGATTTCATCATCAATGATGCTGGCGACATTGCTGACCGAGAACAGCTCTGCGACTTTCGCTTGGCCTTTCGCGCCAACCTGGGCTGCGCGTTCGCGATCTGAAAAGACAGCCAGCATGGCCTCGCGAAGGGAGTCCGGCCGCGGCTCTCCCCAGACGAATGTGCTCGGGTAAGGCTCGGCGCCCTCGCCAACCTCGACCAGATCGTGATCGACGACATAAGCGGTGTCAGGCGTCACAAAGTCACTGACGCCGCCCAGCCGCGTAGCCACGACCGGCTTTCCGGCCCGCATGGCCTCGACGACCGTCAAACCCAACCCTTCAGAACGATGGGGTGAGACATAGCAGTCGATGTTGGCGAACAAGCCTACCATCTCTTCTTCTGTCAGAAGCTCCGTCATGAAGACGACGTCGGGCCGCCGACGGCTCAGGGCGATCAACTCCTGCAGTGCCGGATCACCGGGGTCTGCATAGTTGAGTTTGATGACCAGACAGGCCCCCTGCTCGGGAGTAAAGGCATCGTCATAGGCCCGCCACAGGGCCTGGGGATTCTTGCGTCGGATCACGCTGCCGGCGTCGGCATTATAGAAGAAAATGAAGGGATCAGCCGGCAAGTTCAAAGAAGCTCTGTCATAGGAACTGACCGTGGGAGCCGCCGATATGGCCGGGCGGATTACCCGCACAGGAACCGGTGTGATGGCTTCGATCGCTCGCTTCATGAACTTGCTGGCGACCCAGAGCTCATCGAAGCGATTGATGACATTGACCCATTCGGGCTTGATCGACAGCAATTCCCAATAGAAGGCCGCGATGTTGAAGCGGCCGGGCATCAATCTGTTGAGGGGCAAGGAATCCAGCAGATTGGCGTCGTGCATCAAATCCAGATTCACATGCACGAGGTTGATTGGCTGCTCTTCGCGGGAAGGATAGGCGTGCGCCTGCATCTTCACGCGCTCAAAGCCCAACTTCCACTCCATGACGTTGAGAGGAAGACCTGTCTCCAGCAGTGCGTCCGCGTAGCCTCGCGCGCTGACGCCAAGGCCGTTAACGGCTCCAACAGGGCCGATAAGCGTAACGCCGGGACGGGCGCCCTTGGGGGCCAACCACGTCAGACGCCGGCCCTTTTTAACCAGGGGAACAGTCTCGGACAGTTGCGCGGTACGGACCGGTAGGAATTGCGCCGGTTGGAAGGTGCTAGTGAAATGAGGCGCTCTTTCGATATCGACGCCTGAGGCGACACGTTCGCCTGTAACGTCCGACAGGCCGATGCGCATGCCTTCCATCGCGACGGCGAGCCCCAGCATCCGCTCTAGCGCATGAGCCAGTTGCGCGTCACTGGAGGTATTTTCGACCTCGAGGCGGGCCTGAAAATCGTTGCCGCGCCAGCGTTTCAGTAGCGCTGGACGGAACCAGAACATTGTACCAGCAAAGAACCCCCACTCGCGGGGTATGACGGCCTCCGGATAGAGCTCACTGGCGATCTGCTTCAGAAGCGGGCCGTTCTTGGTGATGAACATCGGCCCGTCGAGATAGAAGTCCGCTGGACCCACGACGCCCAGGCTGGGATCCTCCGAAAAAGCCCTCAGCACATTCGAAACGAAAATCTGACTTCCCAGAAGACCCTCGTAGTGGAGATAGCGCCACGTTGCAGGCTCGGTCGCGCCCTTCTTGGAGTGGATCTTGCAAACGGCGTCATAGCCGCCGTCCAAAAGCTTCGGCAAAACTGCAAGAAAGCCGCCCAGATCGCGACCAGCGTTCGTTACCTCGAAAACCTGGGCTTCGGGCCGACTTTCCAGGATGCTGGCGCGCAAAGCGGGCGAGCCGATCGGGATGGTGACGAAAAGGTCAAAGTCCACAGCGATTGAGTCGAGCCGGCCATCGATCTCGGGCCAAACATCCTCATAAAAAACGTGAGCCGCTACAGCGATCCTCGCGCCCCTCCCCGCCGAAGCGACATCGAAACCCGGTCGGCCTTCGCTGTGGCCTACAGCCAGATAGTGGGCCAAGGGTTCGGAGCGAGACGCCGCAACGTCATGGTGGCTGGTCAAGTAGAAGTCCGCATCGAACATGGGATGCGGGGATTCCAGGACTTTCGATCCGTAGCGAATGTAATGGATCAGCGGATCAGATCGGCCGATCTCCGGATGCCGACTACGGTACCAATCAGTGTCGAAAAAGGGGTTGGGCGCGCGACCGTCAAGATGACCGACGCGGAGATAATGAACCAGCGGATTGATCCTGGCCCGCTTAACCAGCGGATTGCGGGCAAGATAGTAGCGCGAATGGAACCATGCGCTGGGATGGCGTCCTTCTTGTCCGCCATGCTGAAGAAAATGGTCGAGCGCCTCGTCGGCACGGCCGGTCACGTCAGAATACCGATCAAGGTAAAAGCCCGGGTCGAACAGACCGCTCGCCTCTACCAAGGTCCGATCGTCTACGAGGATGACTTCGGCGCTTGCCGGTGATGGGGAGTATCGGAAAGCATCGCTTCCCGCCAAATCGACTCGATTCATTCCGGTCTCGTAACAAGTGTAAAGTCGAAAGAGGCGTAGGTCAGGAACGAGACGCACGATTGGCACAGCGCCAAAGATAACAACCTAAAGTCGCCGGCAGACAGCTCCTCTTTCCGACTGAGTGTCGTCCATCGAGCTTCGTCCCGCCTTTGTTCTAGACCATTTTGCCGAAACATCACAAGGCTTTCGATCGATCGGGAGCGAGGTCGCGGACATCGTTGCCCCGGTGACAAAGCCAGTTATCATTGACTCGGCTACACACGGTCTTTAGGCGACGGGCAGGCGAATTCGGGATCGACGGGCGGCGGAATTCGACCCGTAAGAGGACTGGGATGAAGGCAGTAATTCTCGCCGGCGGCTTGGGGACACGACTTTCGGAGGAAACCGACGTTCGCCCCAAACCCATGGTAGAGGTCGGCGGCAAGCCGATCATCTGGCATATCATGAAGATATACTCTGCGGCCGGAATTACCGACTTCGTCGTGTGCCTAGGGTATAAGGGTTACGTAATTAAAGAGTACTTTGCGAACTACTTTCTGCACCAAACAGATGTCACCGTCGACATTCGAAACAACAAGATCGAATTCCACCACAGCGCAGCTGAACCGTGGACCGTCACAATGGTGGATACGGGCGGCGAGACCATGACGGGCGGCCGCCTGAAACGTGTGAAGCAGTATCTGGACGATGAACCGTTCTGCATGACCTATGGGGACGGCGTGGCGGACATCGACATCCGCGAACTCTTGTCCTTCCACGACAGCCACGGCCTGGACGCAACCTTGACTGCAACCCGGCCCCCGGGCCGGTTCGGCGCTGTCGACATGGACGGCGACCGCGTGACGGCTTTCGTCGAAAAGCCTCATGGCGACGGCAGCTGGATCAACGGTGGCTTCTTCGTGCTCTCTCCGAAAGTCATCGACCGGATCGCCGACGACACGACCGTCTGGGAGCGCGAACCCCTTGAAGGTCTGGCTCGCGATCAACAACTCGGCGCCTACCGTCACGACGGCTTCTGGCAGCCGATGGACACCATCCGCGACAAGCGAATGCTCGAAGCTCTTTGGGAAAGCGGCGAAGCGAAGTGGAAGCTCTGGTGACGCCGTCGGCCGATTTTTGGCGAGGCCGGCGAGTTCTCCTCACGGGACATACGGGATTCAAGGGCGTCTGGACGGCGCTTTGGCTGGAGAAATTGGGCGCGGTCGTTGGCGGGATAGCGCTGGCTCCGGAAACCAGCCCGGACCTCTGGACTATGGTCGGACGGCCGCTGGAGGCGGACGGTTTCCTCGACATTCGCCACGCCGATGAGGTCCGCGACCGTGTCGCTGCGTTTGCGCCGGAGATCGTCATCCACATGGCGGCGCAGGCTCTGGTTCATGCTTCATACGGTGATCCGGCGGGCACCTTTGACACCAATGTGATGGGCCTGATCAGGGTGCTGGACGCGTGTCGCGCCACCCCATCGGTGCGGGCGGTCGTCAACGTTACAAGCGACAAATGCTACGAGAACCGCGAGCAGATCTGGGCGTATCGCGAAGATGACGCCATGGGAGGTTCGGACCCCTATAGCGCCAGCAAAGGCTGCGCCGAACTGGTCACCGCATCCTATCGCAAGTCGTTTTTCAGCGCGCCGGGCGGCGCGCGCCTCGCATCCGGACGCGCCGGCAATGTCATAGGCGGCGGAGACTGGTCCGCCGATCGTTTGATCCCCGACTGCGTCCGCGCATTTGAGGCGAACAAACTCGTCGTGATCCGCAACCCGCTCGCCACACGTCCGTGGCAACACGTGCTCGAGCCGATCTGCGGCTATCTGACCTTGGCACAGAAGCTGTTCGAGAGCGGAGACAGCGTGGCGGAGGGTTGGAATTTCGGGCCTGCGGATACCGACGCCTGGCCCGTGCGGCAGGTACTCGACGGGATCATCGAGGCCTGGTCGGATGGCGCGTCATGGGTTCAGGACGACGCCGCCCACCCCAAGGAAGCCATGCTCTTGCGGGTCGACGCCACCAAGGCGCGTGTCCGGCTAGGCTGGCAGCCCCGGTTACCGCTCCCCCTGGCCCTGCGCTGGACAGTCGACTGGTATCACAACGTCCGGGCGGGCAGCTCGGCGCGTGACCTGACACTCGAACAGATCGCCGCCTTCGAACAGCTCGCAAAGATCCATTGATGACATTCTCCTGCCGCTTCTGCGCATCTCCACTGACGACCACCGTTGCGGACTTGGGTCTTTCGCCGATCTCGAACGACTATGTTCCCATGGACTCGGCGGCGTCCAGCGAGCCCTATTTTCCGCTGCATGCCCTGGTTTGCGGCGAGTGCTTCCTCGTGCAACTGGGCGACTCGGAAAACGCCGACCGGCTGTTCCGCGACGACTATGCCTATTTCTCGTCCTTCTCGGAATCCTGGCTCGCCCACGCCCGGGCCTATGCCGAGAAGACCGTCGCGGCCGAACGACTGGGTCCGGGCTCGACTGTGGTCGAAATCGCCTCCAATGACGGCTATCTGCTGCAGTATTTCAAGGCAGCGGGGGTCGCTGTCCTAGGGGTGGAACCGACGGCCAATACGGCCGCTGTCGCTCTTGAGGCCCACGGCGTGGAGAGCGAAGTCGCCTTCTTCGGCCGGGAAACCGCCGAACGCCTGCGAGCCCGCGGGGTGCAGGCCGACGTCATGGCCGCCAACAACGTTCTCGCTCACGTGCCTGACATCAATGATTTCGTTTCAGGCTACCCGATCCTTCTGAAGCCCGGTGGAGTCGCCAATATCGAATTCCCTCATCTGTTACAGATGATCCAGCAGGGCCAGTTCGACACCATCTACCACGAACACTATTCCTACCTCTCGCTGACGACGGTGCGCCGGATTTTTGCTGCGCACGGGATGCGTGTGTACGACGTGGAAGTACTGCCGACTCATGGCGGCTCGCTGCGAATCTACGTCGCGCACGACGGCGACCTGAACCGACGGGATACGGTCCGCGTGACCGAGATGTTGACGCGCGAGGTGGACGCCGGGTTGACCGACCTGGATACGTACCGCGACTTCTCGAAGCGGCCGATCGAGACAAAATGCGATCTGCTCAGTTTCCTTATCCAAGCGCACAGGGACGGCAAGTCCGTTGTCGGCTATGGAGCGCCAGCAAAGGGCAACACTCTGTTGAACTACTGCGGCGTGAAACCCGATCTCATTCAGTTCACTGTCGATCGCAGCCCGCACAAACAGGGACGCATGCTTCCCGGGGCGCGGTTGGAGATTAGGGACCCCTCGGCCATATTCGAGGCCAAGCCTGACTATCTGCTCATCTTGCCCTGGAATCTCAGGGAAGAGATCATGGGCGAAATGGCCGGCGTCCGGGAATGGGGTTGCCGCTTCGTGACGCCGATCCCAACCGTCAGGATCTACGATTGATTTTCGAGGAAACCCGCATCTCCGGAGTCTGGCGCGTTCTGGCGTCGCCGATGCGTGACGAGCGCGGCTTTTTCGTCCGCACCTTCTGCAGTGAGGCGTTCGCCTCTCAGGGACTCGTTGCATCGTTCGAACAGAGCAGCCTGTCGCATAACCTGAAGTCTGGGACGCTTCGCGGCATGCATTTCCAAGCCGAACCCGATGCGGAAACCAAGTTCGTGCGGTGCGTACGGGGGGCGGTCTTTGACGTGGCCGTCGATCTTCGACCCGGTTCGCCGACCGAGGGGCACTGGGTTGGCGAGACGCTGACCGACGAGAACGCTCTGGGCCTCTATATTCCACCAGGCGTCGCCCACGGCTTTCAGACCCTGACGAACAACAGCGACGTCCTCTATCAGATTACGCCCGCTTTCCGGCCCGGATTTGGTCAGGGCGTTCGCTGGAACGACCCAGCGTTCGGCATCGATTGGCCGATCGCGCACCCTGAACTCAACACGCGCGACGCGGGCTATCCGGACTGGCGACGATGAAGGTGCTGGTGACCGGAGCCACCGGGTTCGTTGGCCAACGCGTGGTCGCCCAGCTTCGGGCTGAAGGTGTAGACGTGGTGGGCGCCGCTCGAGGCCACGGACCCGGCGGCGAACCTTGGGCTTCCTTCGATCTGCTCAAGGCTTCGGCGCCCCGGGACCTGATTGCCGCCGTTCGTCCGACCCACCTCATCCACCTCGCCTGGAATGCCACGCCCGGTCGCTTCTGGACCGCACCCGACAACCTCTCATGGACCGCCGCCAGCGCCGCCCTGGTCCGGTCCTTCTGGGACGCTGGAGGCGAACGACTGGTCATGGCCGGAAGCGTGGCCGAATACGACTGGTCAACGGACATCCTGGGCGACACCTCGAACATGGCTCCTGCGACGCTCTACGGAACGGCCAAGGACGCTCTGCGGCGATTGATCGAGGCGGCAGCGCGCCAGGAAGACCGGTCCTTCGCCTGGGGCCGGATTTTCTGGCTTTATGGACCCGGCGAACACCGCAATCGCCTTGTATCGGATGTCGCGGCCAACCTCGCAGCAGGGCTGCCGGTGGAATGTTCAGAGGGCTTTCAGGAGCGCGACTTCCTGCATGTGGACGACGTCGCAAGCGCCTTCGTGGCGGCACTCAGATCAGATTGGAGAGGGCCTTTCAATGTCGCTTCAGGCCGTGCCGTGGCAGTGCGAGACCTCATCGGGCGGCTGGGAGAGCTATCGGGCCGCCCCGACCTGATTCGGTACGGCGCCCGGCCCACGCCGGCCAACGAGCCGCCTGTCCTTGTAGCCGACGTCAGGGCGCTGATTGACGGCATCGGCTTCACACCGCGATGGAGCCTCGACGACGGCCTGGCGGACGCCTGGGCCTACTGGCGCGCTCAGCCAGCGCTGGACAGCGCGCCGCGTAGATAACGACCGTAATCGCTTTTTCCAAGTGCCTGGATGAGCGCCTCCATTTGCGTCGCGTCTATGAAGCCCTGGTCGAAGGCGATCTCCTCCGGACAGGCGATCTTGAAGCCTTGCCGCTTCTCGAGGGTGCGCACGAACTCAGCGGCTTCCAGCAGACTGTCAGGCGTCCCTGTGTCCAGCCAGGCGAAACCCCGGCCCATGATTTCGACCGAAAGCTGCCCGCGCTCAAGGTACTCGCGGTTGACGTCAGTGATCTCCAGTTCGCCGCGTGGTGACGGCTTCAGATTGGCAGCGATATCCACGACCTGCTCGTCGTAGAAATATAAGCCCGTGACGGCCCAGGGCGACCTCGGTTGCAGGGGCTTCTCTTCAATCGACAGAGCGCGCATGTCAGTATCGAACTCGACCACGCCATATCGCTCTGGATCATTGACGTGATAGGCGAAGACCGTCGCGCCGCTGGGCCGCGTCATCGCGCTCTTGAACAGGTCGATGATGCCGTGTCCATGATAGATGTTGTCGCCCAGGATCAAGGACGAAGGCCCTCCGGCGACGAAATCTGCGCCGATGATATAGGCTTGGGCCAGGCCGTCCGGGCTGGGCTGGACAGCATACTGGATGTCCATGCCCCATTTCGATCCGTCGCCCAACAAGGCCTGAAACGACGGGACGTCCCGTGGAGTGGAGATAATCAACACCTCGCGAATGCCGGCCAGCATGAGGGTCGACAGCGGATAGTAGATCATCGGCTTGTCGTAGATCGGCATCAGTTGCTTGGATGTGACCAAGGTCATCGGATGCAACCGGGTACCTGAGCCGCCAGCGAGAATGATACCCTTCATGCGATCGTCTCCTGATGCAGTTCCGCGACGATACCGGCCACGGCGTCACGCCATGGCCGGGGGCTGATTCCGTAGTCACGGCTGATCTTGAACGTCGACAGCCGCGAGTTCGCAGGGCGTCGCGCAGGTGTCGGATAGTCGGCGGTCGCGATGCCTTCGACTTGGGCGGACGGGCCGCCGTGCAAAACACTTTCGGCGAAAATCGCGCGCGCCAATCCTGCCCAGCTTGTCGAGCCTGCATTGACGAAATGATAGAGCCCTGTCGGCGCGGCCGGGTCGGCGATCATCCTCAGCGTGATCGCAGCAAGGGTCTCGGCGATGTCCTTCGCAGACGTCGGGCTGCCGGTCTGGTCGTCGACGACGCGCAGCGCAGGCCGGTCGGCGGCCAGCCGCAGCATAGTCTTCAGAAAATTGGCGCGATGCGGGCTCAGCACCCAGGCAGTGCGCAGGACGACCGAGCGACGGTTGCCGGTCCGCACGGCGACTTCGCCTGCCAGCTTTGAGGCGCCGTAGACTCCCAGAGGCCCCACGGGATCGCTCTCGACATAGTCGGCCTGCGACGATCCGTCGAAAACGTAGTCGGTCGAGACCTGAACCAGGGGTATGCCCGCCTTCCCCGTGAGTTCGGCCAGTATGGCCGGCCCCATAGCGTTGGCGGCGAAGGCGGCCGTCACCTCAGTCTCAGCCTTGTCCACGGCGGTATAGGCACCGGAGTTGATGACCGCCTTGAACGCCGTCGCCGCAAACAGTGCGCGAACCGCTTCTGCGTCGGCCAGATCCAGTTCGTCCCGCGGCGGCATGTGCAAACGAACGCTATCCGGCCACCCGGCGCGGGCAAGCTCCAGCCCCACCTGCCCTGCTCCGCCGGTCACCAGGATATCACAGACCTCGTGAGGGACCGGTTCAGCCACCAGCGATGCCCAGTCGCTCGGTTTTGTAGCGGCCGTCCAGGATCGCCTGCCACCAGGTCCGATTGCCCAGATACCAGCGAACGGTTTGCTGGATGCCTTCCTCGAAGGTCACCGACGGATTCCACCCCAGCTCATCGCGAATCTTCGTCGCGTCGATGGCATAGCGGGCGTCGTGGCCGGGCCGGTCGGTGACGAAGGTGATCTGTTCGGCATATGGCTTGCCGTCAGCGCGCGGCTGAAGCCCGTCCAAGGCGGCGCAGATGGACTTGACCACGTCGATGTTCCGCCGCTCGGCATTGCCGCCGACATTGTAAGTCTGGCCCGGACGTCCGCGTTCAAAAACGGCCTGCAGCGCGCGGGCGTGATCGTCGACGAACAGCCAGTCACGCACGTTCGACCCATCACCGTATACTGGCAGAGGCTCCCCGTTCAGTGCACGGATGATGATCAGGGGGATCAGCTTCTCGGGGAAGTGATAGGGGCCATAGTTGTTCGAACAGTTGGTCATCACGACGGGCAGGCCATAGGTGTGACCCCACGCGCTGACGAGGTGATCAGACGCCGCCTTGGACGCCGAATAGGGCGAACGCGGATCGTAGGGCGTCGTCTCAGAAAACAGTCCGGTTTCCCCCAGCGATCCGAAAACTTCGTCAGTCGAGATGTGGTGGAAACGGAAGGCGGCCTTGTTGGCCTCATCCAGCGTGCGCCAGTATCCAAGCGCCTGTTGCAGCATGTTGAAGGTGCCGACAACATTGGTCTGGACGAACTCGCCCGGCCCGTCGATGGAGCGATCGACATGGCTCTCGGCGGCCAGGTGAGCGATGATCTGCGGTTTGAAGTCAGTCAGCGCGGCGGCGACTGCAGCAGGATCGCAGATGTCCGCCTGGACGAAGCCATAGCGGTTGCTGCCGGACGCCGGCTCCAGAGAGCTCAGCAGACCGGCATAGGTCAGTTTGTCGAACACCAGCACCTCGTGCTCGGTGTTCCCGATCAAGCGACGGACCAGGGCCGAGCCGATGAAGCCGGCACCGCCGGTGACTAGAATTCGCATGGGGCCTCTTGATCTTAGACGCGCGTCAAACCGCGCTCAGGACTGCGGTGGTGCCCAACGGAACGCCGTCATAGGCGAATGGACTGTCGAACTGGGACAAAGCCGGCAGGATCGCATCTTTGGACGAGACCATCGCCCCCTCGGTCGGCAGAGGCCAGTCGATCCCGAGCGCGGGATCGCTCCAGAGGATTCCGCCGTCGCACTCAGGGGCGTAGATGTCGGAGACCTTGTAGACGACCTCCGTGTCCGGCTGCAGCGTCACGAAGGCATGGCCGTAACCAACCGGGACCAGCAGCTGAAGGCCGTTGTCCGCCGACAGCTCGACCGCGACATGCTGACCATAGGTCGGAGACTGGGCGCGCAGATCGACGGCGACGTCGAGGATCGCGCCCCGAATGCAGCGGACAAGCTTGATCTGGGCGTGGGGTGGACGCTGGAAGTGAATGCCGCGAACCGTACCGACAGGCTTCGACAGGGAGTGATTGTCCTGAACGAACGGAATATTCAGGCCCATCGCCTCGAAGGTTGCGGCCGACCAGGTTTCGCTGAACCAGCCCCGATTGTCCCCGAAACGACGAGGTTTTATAATCTTGACCGGAGTGGTCATTCGCAATCCTGTCCGCCTCAGCCTTTGGAAGCGGACGTATCGGTTATTCCCGACGCATTCAATACGGAACGCTGGCCGGTCAGTTCGGGCGAGGGGCGTCCGGGCTGGAAGTTGCGACCTGCACCGAAGCCGCGGTTGCGCTGGCATAGGCGGCATCCAGGGCTGCGTTTCGCACGAAAGTCAGACCCAGTGTGCGGACGGGGGCCACGACCGCGTTCGAGGCTCCCGGTGTGGTCCCAGACCGGAGCGGCGCTCCGTAGAAGATGTGCGCACCGATTTGGCGGATGCGGGCAAGCCGGCTGCCCCACGACGGCCGCACATAGTTCGCGTGGTAATTAACCGAACTGGCAGGCAGCAGCGCTTGCGATGACCCGGCATAGACGGAACGGGCGATCCGTTCCGCGCGTGCCCAGGCGGTGGCGTTCACGGCACCCCGACCGATCGACCCGTCGCAGGTGAAGGTGAACTGACACGTCCGGCTGTTGCGCTGATAAACGACCGCGCAGACGTCGGCAGGATAGACCCCGCTGCGCGACCGGTTCAGCACGACCTCGGCGACCGCAGCCTGACCGTCTTCGCTTTCGGTCCGCGCTTCGTAGTAGATGGCCTGCGTCAGGCAATCCAAGGCGTTCGTCGGAACCACCGGCGCGGTTCGCAAGTCCAGGGAGGGAGCGCGATAACCCCGCCCGATTGAACGGACCGCAGAGGTGCGGACCGGTGGCGGCATGATCGTCGACATCGGCTCACGCGTGGACGCCAAGACCGCAGGGGACGTGACCGCACCGGGACTCTCCGCGCGCGGACTGTCGGCGCGAACGACGGCGTTGGTGGGCCTCGACGGCCGAACGGCACGGCGCGTTTGAGGAGCCTTCGGGTCCGCCAGCCTCTGGCCCGAGCCCGCACTGAGGGCCTCGGACAGTCTCGCGTTGAAGGCCGATCGTCTTTGCGCATCAGTCAGGGTCGGGGTCGATGGAACCGACGTCTCAACCGGGGCTTCGATGGACACAGGTGCGAGGGTCGCCGGAGACGCAGCCTTCGTGGTGACGCCCGCGACCCACATGGTGGTCGCGACGCCCAGAACCATGCCGATTGACTTCAGACCGCGCAACGTATCCCTCCGATAGATTGCATCTACCAGTCCAGGCCGACAAGGCCAAGCGGAGCGGCAACGGTCCTGTGCGGGCGGGACTGTCCTGACGCAGCCGCCTTCGCTAGACAGGACGGCATGAACCCCTGTCCCCGACGTTCGGGATTTTCCCTGATCGAGGCCCTGGTCGTGCTCGCGGTCGGCGGCATGGCCCTGGCCATCATCTTTTCGATCGGCGTGAAGGCGGGCGACACCGGCTTTGCCCTGGGCCGAAGGGCAATGTCGGTCGCGGACACGGATATCGCGGTCGGCGATCTGCGGGCGACGTTCCGCAGCTTTTCCCTGCCGCCGGCACGGTTCTTCGACGCCGCTCTGGACACGCCGATCGAGGGTGACGCCCAGCGTTTGACTGCTCCCGTGGTCATGGAGCGCGCGACCCAGTGTGCGCCTCAGGGATGGGCGGGCCAGATGGTCCTGACCTTGGAGACGGTGGGAAACGACGCCGTCGTCTACTGTTCCATCGACGGTCACAAGACGTCCTTGTTGACCATTCCCAATGCGACGGCCCGGTTCAGCTATTCGACCGACGGGTTGGTGTGGGGGCCGAGATACTCCAGCCTGCCGCCAGCCAGCGCCAGATTGGAAGAAGCCCGTGCCCAGCGTGTTTTCATCCGCATGCAGGCGAACAGATCCGACATCATCGAACAGGTCACGTCGGGGCCGCCGGCCGTATGGATGAGGCCCGATGACCTCACATAATCGGACGCATCGCCAAGGCTTCGCCCTGCCGGCGGTTCTGGCCATCACGGGGGTTGTGACCTTGATCTTCCTGGTCGCGATCACTGCCTTGTCCAGCCTGAACGCAGAAGCCGGGTCGGCGCGTGCGCGGGTCAGATTCACGGAACGTGCCCTGACCGGCGAGGCTCTGATTGTCTATGCCGCCACGACCGAACCGATGAATCTGCGTGGCATTGCGATCGGCGGGGTGCGGTTCGAGGAGGATATGGGGGACGGGGCGTTCACCGGTACGAAGCTGGCAAGGGCGGAGATCTTCCTCGACGGCCGACCCTATTCGACCGATGTCCAGGGACCGATCGCGTTGCGCCTTCAGGATCAGGGCGGTCTGGTGAACCTGGCGACGCTGGATGATCGAGGATTTGGAAGACTGGCCGCCTTGCTGGGCATGAATACAGAAAGCGTCCGTGGGCTGCGTGCCCGCACCATGGACTACACCGACAGCGACGCCCTGGAGCAGATCAATGGGGCCGAGAAATCGAAATACGGATCGGCCACGATCGCAAACCGCACCTTGAGACGTCCCAGCGAATGGCTTTCGGTACTCGGCATTCGCAACGCGGTGCAAGGTCGGGCGTGGCAGAGATTGAAGACGTCGATCACCGCCGATCCCGCCGCGCCGTACTGGAACGTCAACACCGCCACGCCCACGACCTTGCGCGTGTTGCTGGGCATGACTGACCGCGAGATCGAAGCCTCGATACGCGAGCGCGGCCAGCGCCCTCTGACCAGCCTATCCGACCTGGGGGCTGCTGCAGGTATGGCGCTGACAGACGACCCCGAGCAGATTTATACCTTTCCGAACGGAAAGATCGTTTTCGAGATACGCGACGGTCGCTCTCGATGGACCTATAGGGGGCGTGTCGTTCTGACACCGTCCCGCCCGGAACGGCCCTTCTGGGTCGATCAGCATGAAACGCTAGAAACTCCCGACCCTACCGGAACCGAACTGTCGAATGCTGAACCGTTTCCTTACGCCGCGAATTGATCGCCTCGGGTCCGATGGCCACGTCGAGGAAGTTCACCCGGGCACAGCCCTAGGGCGGCTGCGTCCGCGCGTGCTGTTGCTCGGGCGCGAGCTGTGCACCTTCTTCTGGTTCGATGCCGGCGCAATGAGCCCCCGCCGCCGGCGTCAGGCGGCTCGTCTGCATGCCCGGATCGCCTCGCCCTACCTCGTCAGCGGCGGCACGATCGTCAAGGCCGGGGCGGGTTTCGGCGTCTGGTGGTGGGATCTCGCCCGCATCCAGCCGTGGCTTCAGGATCAGTATGGCACACGTCGGCCGGTGATCCGTCCCGAGACCCTGGCTCAACCGCCGGGGCGCGACTGGCGGATCCTGAAACTGGATCACGGCTACGAACTGCAGTGGTGGCAGGCGGGGGCACTGATGGCCTCGGCCTGGCGCGCGATACGGCCCGACGCCACATCCTGGAGCGGTTTCGCCAGGCTGCAGCGCGGTGCCGAGGACAGCGGGTCCGTTCCGGTCGTCGAGCAGGTGCCGATTGCCCTGAACAGCGAGGCGTTCGTCCTGTCGGGCGCGGAAATCACGCGTGAACAGGCGGTCCTGGCCACGGCCGGGGGGTTCGCCATGATCGCCATGATCATGGCCCTGTTTTGGGCGGGCCAGGCGCTGCAGCTCCGAAGCGACGCCGACAAGCTGGAAATCCAGGCCGCGACGCTGGGAGCCGGGGCGAGCCGGCCTCAGGCGCTTCAGGTCTTCGAAAACGACCGTCGGCGAATGGCCGCCTTTCAGGAGATCGAGCAGCGCACCAATCCGATCAGTTCGGTGGGCGCGGCGCTCGCTGTTTTGGCGATCCACGATCTTCAGCCCACCCAGATCGAGGCGACGGTCGACAGCCTCACCCTGACCCTGCCCTATGCCGCCAGCCGTCAATCGGACGAACTGGTCGAAGAGTTCGAGGCATCAGGCTATTTCTACGATGTTCAGCCCGCGATCCAGTCGCCAGCCGCAGCCTTGAAGATCACCATGAAGGTCAGGGAACGAGCGCCGCCCCTCAACGGACCCTGATAAACCGGCAGGTCGCATCCCGGCTCTGAAGCGTCATAACAACCCGGTCTTCGCTCAAAAGATTGACCGTGGCGATGCCACAGGCTCCACCCTCTGCGATCGTCAGTGCCGGCGCGACCGTGTAGCGCCAGGGCCGTCGAAGCGAGATTACGCGGTCACCGTCGTCTTCCGAAGGCGTCACCGCCGGATCGATCAGACGAACGGCAAGGCCTGTGCGGTTGGCCTCTCGACGAAGGTCGGACACGTCGCGCTGGAACTCGAAGAACACGGCGTGGGCGGTGGCCTGGTCCAGCAGGCGTGACGTGGACGGCATGATGACCGCCGTAGCCATCGCGAAGATGGCCAACACGACGAGCAGTTCGATCAGCGTCATGCCCGCGCGGGGCGTACGACCTCGGACGCGATCAGCGGGCTTGATCGGACGTGACATCGGCGTTGGGGCCCTGCCCGCCCTCCTGCCCGTCAGCCCCGTAGCTGAGGACCTTCGGACGGACCTCGATCGACGATGGGGCCGCGCCCTCGCTCGCCGGCTGGGCTTGGGCCGGTGTGTAGACATAGGGCCGCCCCCACGGATCGGATGGCAACGCCTTGTCCAGATAGGGGCCATACCAGCCCGAGACCTGCTGCGGATCGGCGGCGACGAGGAGGCCCAGACCTTCCTGAGGGGTTGGAAAGCGCCCGATGTCCAGTTGCATCGTCTCCAGCGCTGCCTCCAGCGAGCGAATCTGTAGGCGGGCCGTCGTCGTCTTCGACCGGTCTAGTTGTGCGAACAAGCGTGGGCCAACGACCGCAGCGATCAGCGCGATGATGGCCAGAACGACGAGGATTTCGAGCAGACTGTAACCGGCCCTGGCAGTGCGCCGCGCCGAGCGGGCCGAAGGCGTTTCCGAAGGTTTTGCGTGAGGAACCAAGGCGACTATCCGGAAAGTCAAAGCTGTATCATCAGGTTGACCGCTGCTATAGCCCAGCCGGGGGGAACGGTCGATGCGAAATACCGCGCTGGAACCTTCTCAGATATTCGGTAGCCACTTGCGCAGACTCTCTTTGGACATCGCGTCGTGGTCGCTCGCGGCGAACGCCCGACTGGCGCGAACGACGGTGCGCGAGCGCGTGTTGCTCGGAGGTCTGGCGCTGTCGGCCCTAGTGCTGGCCCCCGTCACCGCGCTCAATGTGCGGGCCAATGAAGAAGAACGGTTCGTGGAAGCCCAGACCGCAGTCGATACCGCCCGGCTGGACGCAGCGACCGCGCGTCGCATCCAGCTGGCCGCTCTGGACGAGGCAGCACGGCGCGATCTGGACGCGTGGGGGTTCAGGGGGACCAATCTCGCCGTGGTCCGCGTCCGTATCGAGGAACGCATAGCCGCCGCGGCGGCCGAGGCGGGCCTGACCAATGTCACCGTTGCCGCCGGAGATGCCTTGGAAGCCGATGGCCCCACCCAGTGGCTTCGGTTCGACCTTGAGGCCGATCTGAAGTGGAGTCCCACCTTCGCCCTGCTGGACATGATCTCTGCCTGGCCAGAAGGCTTCCGTGTGCTCGAGTTTTCCTTTGAGGGCTATCAGACCGCCGCCCCTGATGCGGCCCCTGTCGCAGGCTACATCATCCAGGCCGGGCCCACTGCAAGGGTCAGCCTGGCCCTGTCATTTCCCGTCGTGGTTCCAGAAGAAGCGGCACCGCAATGAGGGGGCTGCCTCTGCTCATGGTGGCCATCCTCGGTCTGGCATTCGTGCTTGGTCAGGCCTTTCCCGGCCGGCCCGAGGCCGCCATCGGCGTGTCGCGTGGCTCTGGCCGGGGAGAGACCGGGCTACTGCTAAGGCCGGGTGAGAGCACGACCGGCGCGGTGTCGTTCCTGCGGACATTACGTTCCGATCCGCCGCCGCCTCCCCCACCGCCACCGCCGCCTCCTCCTCCGCCCCCGCCTCCACCGCCGGACGTCGCGATTACCTTCCGCCTGGCGCTCAGCGCGATCGTGGCCGACCCGGCCAGCGGCAGGTTTATCGTCCTGGTCCGTGATCCCGCCGCGTCTACGCCCCAAACCACGACCATGAAGGTCGGCGATCGGTTCGGCGACGGTTGGCGGATAAGTCAAATCTCGGCGGATGCCGTTATGCTGAGAAAAGGCCGGGATACGCGCACCGTGCGTCTGTTCGGTTGAGTCAGAGAGAACAAGATGTCCTCACGTCACCGTCTGATAACCCGTACCGCGGCCGCCTATCGGCTCGCGCCAGTGATCGCACTGGCCCCCTTGGTGTTAGCGGGGTGCGCCGCGTTTCCGACCCTGACGACGACGACTGCCGTGCGGCCAGAGGTTCAGAACAGGCTTCCGGAAGACGACCCGTCGTCATCTCAGCGGCCGGGCGGCCCCCGCCGGGATCCGCAGAGCCTGTTGATTCCGGGTGCAGTCGCGCCGGTCGCGCCTGTGCGGCAGTCGGCCACCACCGACCAGATCACCGCCCTCATTCCGGACGAGTTGGTCGACGCCTCCTTGGCCCCACAGACGATCCCCCAGTTCGTCTCCACCGTCTTCGGCGGCGTGCTCGGCCTGCCCTATACGATGTCACCCGACGCCGCCGTCCGCACGGAGATCATCGCCGGTGGAACGGGTGGGACCGTGAGCAAGCGCGATCTGTTTCGCCTGACGCAGCAGGCGCTTAGTCAGTATGGTCTTGAGGTCTATATCGACAACGGCTTCGTGACCGTCGGCCGACCCGAGGCCTCCGGCATCGACGCAGAACTGACGCGCGGGCGGACGGTCAGTGGTTCAGCCGGCCGTGTGGTCCAGTTCTTCCCGGTCCAGACGATCGACGTGAACTCGCTGCAGACCCTTCTGCAGGACCTGTTCCCCAGCCTGACCGGTGCCCGGATCACCGTCGATCCACTGACCAACAGCCTGATCGTATCGGGTCCGTCACGCGAAGTCGCCGCGGTCATCCGGGTTCTCCGCCAGATCGATCAGCCCCGGTTCGCGGGCGCGGAGGTTCTGCGGATCGAGCCGTCCTTCCTGTCGGCCACGGATCTGTCCGCCGCTCTGGAACAGACGCTGACCACCGAAGGCTACATCGTGTCGACCCAGTCACTGGCTGGTCGATCGATCACCATGCTGACCTTCGCCAGCTCAAATCAGATTCTGGTCTTTGCACAGGACCCGGCGCTGCTGTCGCGCGTCCGGTTCTGGGTTGATACGCTCGATCGGCCGGCCTCGCTCGGCGATCAGGCGACGACCTTCGTCTATCAGGTCCGTAATACGGACGCCCAATCCCTGGGTCAGCTGGCGATCGGCCAAGCCCCAACCTCCACCACGGCCCAGGCCCCGGTCGGTGTTCCTGGAACGGCACCGGTTAACGACGCGTCGATGGCGTCGCGACCCACTGCCCAGGGCGCGACGGGCACCTTCCTCGGTGGCCGACTTTTGACGGATCCGACGGGCAACCGCATCCTGTTCACCGGCAAGGCCGCAGACTACGCCCAGCTAAGAACCTTGCTGGACACGCTCGACCAGCCGTCACCTCAGGTCGTGATCGAAGTTATCATCGCAGAGGTCACGATCACCGACAGCACGTCGCTCGGTATCAGCCTGTTCGGCACGGAGGCCCGTGGGGATGGGCTGCTGACAGGCGGGACGGAGGGCATCAATGTGAGCTCCGGCGGTCTTCTGGCCACGTTCATCGGTCCGGAGTTCCGTGCCCGGCTGAACGCCGAGGCTTCCAACAACCGTATCAACATCCTTCAGCGCCCGCAGATCGTGGCACGGAGTGGTGGGACGGCCCGGTTCCAGGTCGGTAGCGACGTGCCGATCATTACGTCGCAACGCGCGACGGATGTTCAGTCTGGCACGGGAAGCACCGACATCCTGCAAAGCGTCCAGTACCGCCAGACAGGTGTCATCCTCGACATCAAGCCGGTGATTTATGGCGACCGTGTCGATCTGACGATCAGCCAGGAGATTTCCTCCGCAGGCGATCCGCCGAACGCCGCGATCGCCAGTCCGACCATATTGAATCGCAGCCTGACGACCCAGATCGCCCTCAGCGACGGCTGGACAGGCGTGCTGGGCGGGCTGATCAGCAATAACTATACGACGAACAACGTCGGCGTGCCCTTCCTGAAGGATTTACCGATCATCGGACAAGCTTTCCAAAGCAGCTCCGTTACCGGCGACAGGACAGAACTTCTGGTCATGATCACGCCGCACATCGTCCGAAACGACGAGGACATGGCGGATTTCGCCGAGCGATATTCGAGGGATATGAACGCGGCGTTCCAGACTGGCAGGGGATGGTCGTATACGCTGACGCCGATCGCGTTGGGCAGCCGGTTCCGGGGCGTGGGCTTCAACCTGCCGACACCGGGACGCGCCTCGGAAACCCAACCGCTGTTCGGGCCGCGTCTCAGCCCGGGCAGCGCCACGCCGTCCGCCGCGCCGCAGCCCGAGATGGCACCGGCGCAGGACGTGCCTGCGACGGCTGCGCCCGTACCCTGACGCCGATCAGACTGCAGAGTCGCCGGCGGAGCGCCAGCCCATTCTGTCAAAGGTCAGCGGAGGGACAGGGCGTCCCGATGGCCGCTCGGTCGTAACGGTCACTGTAAATAGCTGGACCAGATAGCTGCCATTTCCCGAGGGAAAGCCGACGTTGGGGATCGGCGTGCCTTTGGGCACCGAAGTCCAGCGGTAACGGAGGCCGTCAGGCAAGGCGACCAGCCCCGAGGGCTCCAGCATGGGGTTAATGTCGCGGGTCAGGGCGATGGCATTTTCCTGGATCTGGACGATTTCCAGAACCTGCTCCGCGCGGCGCTGACCGCGTGTCATCTGGATCTGAAGCTCGAAGATCGCCGTCAGCGTCATGGCCGCGATGGCGAGGGCGATCAACGCCTCGATGAGGCTGAACCCGGGCCGGCTGGCGAGGCTCAAACGACGCCCTCGTAGACGCTCGACAGCGCGAGTACGAGCGACAGCGCCACGAAGCCGACGATCAGCGAAATCAGGGCGATGGCCGTTGGCTCCAGCAAGGCGGTCATCCGCTTCATGCGGTCCCTAAGACGCCCTTCGTAGTTGTCGGCCATGAAGCCGAACATCGCCCCGACGGCTCCGGACTTCTGACCGGCTCTCAGCATGCTGATATCCATTGCTTCAAGCGAAGTATGCGACGCCAGCGACGCATCCAGCGTCAGACCCGCTCTCAGATCGCTCTCCAGCAGATCCAGACCCTTTCGGAAGGGACCGATCGGCACCGCCGCCTTGGCCAGTTCGGCGGCGGACAGGATCGGAACGCCGTTGGTCAGGGCGAACGCCGTCAACCGGGCCCATGAGGCGATCTCACGGGCCTGAAGCACCGGGCCGACGACCGGCAGGCCGTGCGCGATTTCATAGGCCCGCGACCGGATAGTTGGATTTGACACGATGAGAACGCCAAGCCCGACCAAGGCCCCCAGGATCACGCCGAGCGCGAGCAGATGCGTGTTCGCGAACTCTCCGGCCGAAAGGACCCACCGCGACATCGCCGGAACATTGGTGCGGTCTTCGCCGATCATGGTCGCAAACCGCGGAACCACCTGGGTGAAGATGAAGCCGACGGCCGATACCCCTGCGAATCCCAGGAAGGCCGGGTAGGTCAAGGCATTGCCGAAATCCCGACGCAGCCGGTCGTCATAGGCCATCTGGTCGGCGGCTTCCTTAAGCACCTCGGCCACCCGGCCCGACGCTTCGCCCACCCGCGACATGGCGTAAACGTAGAACGGAAAGCCCGGGATGTTATCTTCCAGCGCCTGACCGAGTGAATCACCACGGCGGAGGGCACCGATCGCGGCCTGAAACTGCTCGCGACCTTTCCGCGACTGCATCCCCTGAGCGACCGTGTCCAGCGTCTCCAGCAGGGAGACGCCCGCCTCCAGCATCAGCGCCATCTGTTGCAGCACCAGAACGCGTTCGGCGGGTCGCAGCGGACGATCCTGACCGGCCGCGCGTTTCTCGACGGCAGGACTGATCTTGACCACCGTCAGACCATCCGAGCCGAGACGACGCGCGAGGGCCCCTTCGTCGACGGCGGTCAGAATGCCTCGGGCGACCGAGCCGTCACGGGCCACGGCTTCGTATTGGAAGGCGCGGACGTCGGTCACGTCTCTTCCAGCGCCCCGGCGATGCGATAAACCTCGGACAGGGCGGTTTCCCCGCGTCTGGCCTTCAGGAATCCGTCATCGGCGAAGCTGAGGAAGCCGGCACCGCGCGCAAGCTGGGTCAATCGGTCTTCATCGGCGCTTTCCCGCAGTGCTGCGGTGATGCCGACGGAAGCGGGCGCAATTTCGTACAGACCAACCCGGCCGCGGAAGCCGCTCCTGCCGCATTGGGGGCAGCCGGCCGGTTCGTGCCAGTTCTGCGGTTCGTCGCCGATGACCGCCTTCAGATGCGCGGGCATGGCGGCCTCATGGACCGCGGCCTCCGACGGGCTCGAAGGACGGGCGCACGTGACGCAGAGCCGCCGGACCAGCCGCTGGCCGGCCACGCCTCGCAGGACATCGGCGAGCAGATAGTCTTCGACACCCAGATCGAGGAGACGCGGGATCGCGGCGAGGGCGGAGTTAGTGTGGACCGTCGAGATCACCATGTGGCCGGTCAGGGCCGCCTGAACGGCGATCCGTGCGGTTTCGGGGTCGCGGATTTCCCCGATCATGATGACGTCGGGATCCTGGCGAAGGATAGACCGCAGGCCCGCGGCGAAGGTCAGACCGATTTCCGACCGGACACGGACCTGGATCACACCGGGCAGGTCCAGCTCGACCGGATCCTCGACCGTGATGATCTTGCGTTCGCCGTCGTTCAGATGGGTCAGAAGGCGATAGATGGTCGTGGTCTTGCCCGACCCGGTCGGGCCGGTGATCAGGAAGACGCCGTTCGGATGCTCCGACAGGCTGAGGAACTGGGCCTCCTGCGCCGGGCCGACCCCCAGCTCGCGCAGTTCCGGCAGGCGGCTGGTCTTGCCCAACAGACGAAGCACCAGCGACTCGCCCCACGAACATGGCAGGCTGGAAACACGCAGATCCATATCCTGGCCCGAGACCCGAATCGACTGGCGTCCGTCCTGCGGAAGTCGGCGCTCGCCGATGTCCATGCCGCTAAGCAGCTTGATCCGCGAACACACCGCGTCGAACTGGGATCGCGGAGCCGCGCGGGCGGTCGTCAGAACGCCGTCGATCCGCATGCGGACCAGGAAGCGATCCTCATAGGGTTCGACGTGCACGTCGGACGCCCGGCGCGTCAGGGCCTCGGCGAAGACGCTGTTCACGAAATCGATCGTCGGCGCTTCCTGGGCCAGTTCGCGCAGGCGGGCTGCGTCTGATGCGCCAGACGGGGATGTAACGTCGAAGCCGGAGGAGGCGTCCGCGCCCACGTCCTGGGTCAGGGCCTCGACGAGGGCGCGCTGGGCCAACAGGAAGATGACGGGACTGGATAGCCCCTGCCCCAGGCGTTCGGCCAGCATGGGGTCCAGAGGCTGGACCGCCGCGCAATAGATCGGCCGTACGGCGTCCTCGTCTTCGGTCGCGTCGGCGCGCCAGGCGACGGCCTCGCGATCGGACCACCAGCTGAGCGGGGCACCGATCTCAGCCAGGAACTCGGCGATCTGGCTCGGGTTGGGGGCATCGTCGGGCGCCAGCACGCCCAGACCCAGTTGCTCGGACAGGACCTCCAGCAGCTGGGCCTCGGAGATCGCGCCCAATCGCACCAGGTTCAGCCCCAGTAGTCCGCCATTCTGCGCCTGCAGGGCCAGACCGTTGGCCAGGTCGGCCGGCCGGATCAGCCCGCGTTGCAGCAGGATTTCACCCAGACGTGGATTCGCGATACGCGGCGTTGCGAAATCAGGAACGATGAGGGCGGCGGTCAGGGGGTCGCTCCGGAGGTGAGGGTCCACCATAGCCGCATGGGCGGGGTCCGTCACGCGCGAGGGGTGCCGACCCGGCTCAGTCGTTCAGTTCTGGGATCAGGCCCAGGACGACGCCGCGCATGTTGGTATGGGCGGGGGCCATGGCCTTGAGGAAGGCCAGGGTGTTCCCTGCGGCCCCTTCAAAGGTGAAGCTGGCGGTGTTGAAGCGGCAGTTGTTGAACGCCGGCGGGGTTCCGCCGCCATAGACCAGGGTGGCGCCGTCGAAGTTGACGTCGGTAAAGGTCTTGCCGTCGACGTTGACGCGGTCGCTGACGATGGTTTCGATGTTCGATGCCATGGGGATGCTCCTATTGACGGCCGGGTGGACCGTCGTTTGCCTCAGCCTATAGCCGAGACGTCGGGAAAGAACAGCCGCCCGACGGCGGGATGGGTCAGGCGGCCGAACAGGAAGGGATGGCGGCTGGCGGGCGCATAGGCGTGACCGCGCACACGGGCGTATTCGGCCGCATAGACCTGGCCCAGGGTCTCGCCGTCGGCGGCGACGGCGCGCCGGATGCCGCTGGCCTGGGTCGTGGCGCCGTAGTGGAGCTGATGAAACGTCGCCTCGCCCACCAGGAGGATCAGGGGTGCGGCCGGATCGGCGAGCGCGCGCTCCATGACGTCGAAGTTGGCCAGGCCGCCTCCGGGGCTGGCGAATCGTTCGTCGAACCCGCCGATGGCCAGAAACCGATCCCTCGCCATGGCGAAGAAGGTGGTTTCGGGCGGAGAGGCCCAGGCCCCGCGCGCGTAGCTTTCTCCCAGGGAGGAGATTTCGAACAGCCGGTAGCCGTCGTCCGGCCAGCCGATGGAGGCCAGAAGCCCGTCCTCGACAGCGCGGTCGTAACCCTCTGTCACCGAGATTTGCTGCACCTTGGGACCGAGGTGGAAGCCCAGGGTGGCGACGAAGGCGAGGGGATCGATACCGCAGGCCTGGACCGCCGCGGACAACAGCCCGGGGGACGCCATGCGGGCCCCATCGACCATGATCGCGATCAGCCGGCCCCGGGCCTCGGCCGCCGCCCGATTTATGCCGCGGCATGGCGAGACCCCGCCGTCCTTGATCCGGATGATGCGCAGGTCCGGGAGGGGGGGCAGGGTCTCGGCGGAGACCGGCGGCGTCGAGCCGTTGTCGACGACGAGAATCTCCACCTCGCCACGCGCCAGTCCCTGCTGAATGTCGGGCGACAGGGACCGGAGGGTGCGCGGCAGCTCGCGCGCCATGTCGAAGCTGACGATGATGACGGAAAGCACGGGCCCGGCGGTCATGCGGCGGCGTCTCGAAGCCGGTCCCACAGGGCGGCGACCGAGGCCGGGGCGGGATCGGCGGCGCGTTGGTGGGTCAGTTCGTCTGTCCGGAAGGGCATCGGGGCTTCGGCGTCCAGGCCCAGGGTCGAGGCCGCCCGGCGCACCCGGGTCTCATAGTCGGGAGCGTCGTAGTCGATGACGGCGGTGACGGCGCCCTGGTCGATCCAGCGCAGCAGCGCCTCGTTGTAGCCGATCCAGATCGACAGGGCCTGATCCAGCGGCGTGTCGTTGCGGGCGGCGAGCGAGGCGGCGACGGCCAGGGGGTGGCGGATGGAGGCGACGAGGCGAAGGTCGGGCAGGACTTCGAACCAGCCGTCGAGAATCACGGTGGTCCGGGGGTCCTTGAACCCCCACGGTCGGGGAAGGCCGTCGTAGTCGGCGAGGACGGCCCGGAGGGCGTCGACCTCATCCGCATTCCAGACCACGGGTTCGGCGGGAGGATGATCCCAGGCGGCGCCGACACGGGCGAGCACCGCGTCGTGGACGGGCCAGAGGCGGGCGTTCTCGCGGTTGCCCTTGCGGTTATGGGGGGCGGCGGTGTTCACCGCGCCGAGGGTCAGGCCGAGATCCTCCAGGCAGCCGGCGAGGCAGGAGGTGCCGGAGCGGTGCATGCCGAGGATGGCGACGGGGGCTGCGGACATGGGGGCCTTCACGACAGGCATGGGGCGATGGGCGGCAGGCAAGAAAAAAGGGAGGGCCGAAGCCCTCCCTTTCCCAGTCGAGCGTGAGCTCTTCTTAGTTGGTGGTCGCCACGTCGGCCGAGATCGCGCCGAGCGACTGCTCGGTGGTGCTCGCGGAGCTCGTGATGCGCATCTTGGCCGACAGGTTCACTGCGACGGCCTGCACCGACACGCGGATGTCCGCGCGGGTGAAGGTGGTGCCAAAGCAGGTGGCGAAGTCTGCCGAGGTCAGCTGCAGCTCGCTGTTGGCACCGATGTTGGCCAGCTTCGGCAGGGTGGCCGAGGTGCAGACTGCACGGGTCACGCTTGCATTGGTAACGACGCCGCTAGACGCTGTGACGGGCGAAAGGATCGTAAGGGTCACCGGGCCCGTTTGAGCTCCGCTGTTACCGACGCGGATCACCGAGGTGCTCGCGGCACCGACGTTACCAACCCAAGGCGCAATGAAGTTGGTGCCCTGCAGAGTGACGGTCTCAAGATTGATGACCGAGGCAGCAGGAGCGGCGACGACGGCAGTTGACGAGAAGAAGGTTGCCGACCCCGTCGTGGCTTGAGCAGCCGTGGCCGTGGTTCCTGTCGCTTGAACCGCGATCGTGTAAGGAACAGACAAACCGGTGTAGGTGAAGCTGGTATTGGTTCCGTTCGGAGCCGGGTTGGTAACCAACGTACCAAGCGTATCGTCGGTTGCCAAGCGGGGGATCACCGAGGTGAACTGGCCACCGTTGGTAGCGATAACGAGGTCGTAGGTCAGCGTCCCGCGAGAAGCAGCCGCGAGGTTGCCAAAGATCGTCGGAGTAAGAGTAACAAGTGCCGCGTTGGTCGGGGCCGCGGCCAACGCAGCCCTGACGGAGCCAATGATGGTGTCGTTGTTGCCAGCGCTTACGACCAGAGCGGAATAGACCGGCGCGCTGGACAACGAAAGGCTAGTCGGCAGCCCAGTCGCCGCGGACGTAGGCAGCGGGCTAACCGCAGCCGACCAGTTGACGGCCTTCTGAACGAGCGACCCGGCGGCGTTGGCACCGCCATAAACGGCAGCCGTTGACGTTACGGTGAAACCGGCACTAACCGACACAGTCGAAGCAGTCTGGTCCATTGTGAACGGCATGTCGAAGGTCACGGTGTCGACCATGTTGACCCCGGTCGAACCGCAGGTCGCGGCTGCGATCGTGAACACCACGGTGACGCTGGTCTGCCCTGCACCGCCGCCGGCAACGACGTTAGCCGTCGGAGTGCAGCTGCCGGTGTTGGCGGCGCCATTCTGGGCGAAACCGATCTGCGAAGGCTGGACGGCGCTCGAGAATGTGGCACCGGTCAGCGTATAAGTCGCGGCGTAACTAGTCGAAGTCGTGCCCGGAGCAAACGCAGCGCCCGACAACACTGAGATGGTGTTGTTGGCGGGGGTGACCGTGGTGGTCCGGTTGCCCAACGTGCTGAAGACCGACTCATTGGCCACAGTGTAGACCGTCGTCGTCGTGCCGCCAACGACACCGGCAGTCACGCCCAACGCGATGTTGGACACCTTGGCGGACGTGATGGTGGAGGCTTGGGCGGTGCCGGCGAGGGCGATGACGCCCAGGGCAGCAGTGGCCAAAAGGATGTTCTTAGTCATTTTCAGAGTCTTCCCCAAAGGAAACAAGTTGTGTGGACGAGCCAACGAGTGAACGCCTTTCGGCCACAGTTCAAATCCTCTAAGGGATCGTGCTGCGCCCACGGCACGTTACTCCTAGCCCGCCTCGCTCCAGACCGTCAAGCGCAATCATCTTTCCCCGGAGAGCAGCGGCGTGGGAAAAATGTCATACTTCACGGGCCGTTACGTTCGCCTGAGAGGCGACAAGCCACGGAAACTGACGATATCCGACCGACGGAGCCAAGCGTCACCGGTAAATCAGAAAACGGCTCCGCTTGGTCGCGATTTCGCCCCACACCGGGCGAGTTGACCTGCGTTCCCCCGGTTTGCCGCGCCGCGCGAACACATTATGGGTGGGGGGAGTCAGCGGCACAGCCGCGCGTACAGGGAACTCATCGGGATGCTGGATAAGCTTCTAACTTTCTTCAAGGGTTCGGGCGCGGGCCGTGTCGCGCCGGGCGCCGCGGGCCAGGCAGATGCCAACGCGCCGCTCGACCCCGCCCATGCCGAGCTGATCGCCGGGGACGAGCGTCGGAACGGCCGCGCCTGGTCAGCGGCGGCCCGCCACTATCGCGCCTATCTGAAGGACCAGCCCGAGGATTTCGCCATCTGGGTGCAGCTGGGGCATGCGTTGAAGGAAGATCACCGGCTGACCGACGCGGACGACGCCTATGGCGAGGCGAGGCGCCTGCGCCCGGCCAACGCCGACCTGCTGCTGAACCACGGCCACCTGAAAAAGCTGCGGGGCAATTTGGCCGATGCCGCCGCGCTGTATATGGCCAGCGCCGAAATACAGCCTGGGAGTGACGTCATGCTGGAGTTGCAGAACCCGCTGATCCAGCATCAGCTTTCGGAGTCCCAGCGGCGGTGGTTGCAGGCCCGGCGGCCGCGCCCTTGACCCCCGACTCGCGGCTCCAGTCCGCACAGGCCGGCGCGTGACCCCGTGGGGCCGCCTGCGCCGCTGGTTCAGGCGGCTGGGACCGCCGCCGCCCGCAGTGCCGCCTTCAAGAGCCCAGCTCCTGGCGGGCGCGAATGCGGCGCGCGACCGACGGGACTGGGCTGAAGCGGCGCGGCTGTACGCCGATGTGCTGGCCCTCGACCCCGCCGACGGGCCGATCCAGGTGCAGAGGGGTCATGCGCTCAAGGAGGCCGGTCTGATGGCCGAGGCCGAGGCCGCATACGCCGCAGCCGTGGCGCTGAGGCCGACCGACGCTGACGCCCATCTGCAGCTGGGGCATCTGTTGAGGCGCCTGGGGCGGCCGGGGGAGGCGAACGCCGCCTTCGCGCAGGCCCTGGCCCACGACCCGAACCTGACCGACGCGCGCGAGGCGTTGATCGCCGCCGGTGTCCGGCGCGACCTCCCCGAGGGCAGCTTCGGCAGGCCGATGGCGGCGACGTCACTGGATCGCATCGCCGTGACCCTCGAGGCCAGCCTGGACGCCGTACGCGACTGGGTGTCGGTCTCGACCTTTCCGATCGAGGCCTATGGGTCGTTTCGCGGGGCCCATCCGATCCAGCCGCCACCCATTGCTGGGGTCGCGGCCGGCGTCGAGGCCGCTCCGCCCGTTCTGGTGATCCTGGATGCCCGCGCCGCCACGCCCGCCCAGGTCCGCACGACGCTGAACGATCTGATCGACCAGAGGGTCCAGGCCTGGACCGCCCTGGTCCGGGCCGAACCGGAGATCGCCGCCCATCCCGTCGCCGGGCACCAGAACCGCGACCCCCGCATCCACTTCATTGCGCCGTCGCCTGAGACCCTGGTCGATCAGGCGCGTGGGCGGCCCGACCACGCCGTCATCAGCCTGCCCGCCGGGGTCCGCATGGACCGGGAGGCCCTGGGCTGGATGACGTTCGCCCTGACCCGGACCGGGGCGACGGCCGTCTATTGTGATCACGACCACCATGACCTGCACTGGCGCGAGGGGGTTATGCACCGCGATCCGGCCCTGCATCCGGCGCTCGACCCCATCGACCTGCTCGCCACGCCTTCGCCGCCGATCGCGGTGATGACCGCGCCGGGCCGTGTCTCAATCGACCAACGGCCCCGGGAAACACTGCTGTCTCTGTCCCGTGTCGCGCCGGTCGCGCACCTGTCGCGCATCCTGTTCAGCCTGCCCGCAGAGGCGACCGGTTTCGCAGCGGACCCGGTTGCCGAGACCATAGCATCCGGGGCCATCCTGGGCGTCGTCATCCCTACTCGCGACCAGCCCGGCCTACTTGCGGCCTGTGTCGCAAGCCTGAGAGCGAAAGCCGCACGACCGGATCTGCTGCGGATCCTGGTGCTCGACAACCGCAGCCAGGCCCCTGAGACGGCGGATGCGCTGGCGCGGCTGGTCGAGGCGGGCGAGATCGAGGTTCTGGCGGTCGACGAGCCGTTCAACTGGTCACGGCTCAACGACATCGGCGCCGCGCGCGTCGCCGGCGACTATCTGGTATTCGCCAACGACGACATCGAGATGCGGACCCAAGGCTGGGATGATCACCTGCGGGCAGTGCTGGAAACCGCCGGGGTCGCGGCGGCGGGGGTGCGGCTGGTCTATCCCGACGGCGCGCTGCAACACGGGGGGATGGCGCTGGGTGCCGGGGACGGACGGCCGGGACACGAGGGCGTCGGGGCGACGTCGTGGGACCATGGTCCCCTGGGCCGCTGGGCCCGCAATCGACTGGCGGCGGCTGTCACCGGCGCCTTTCTGGCGGTCCGGCGCGACGCCTATACGGCTGCGGGCGGTTTCGATCAGGCTCTGGCCGTCGGCTACAGCGACATCGACCTGTGCCTGCGGCTTCGCCAGGACGGGGGGTGGGTCGTCTATGCGGGCGAGGTCGAGGCCACCCACCATGAATCCCGGACCCGAGGCCTCAACGACACCCTCGCCAAGGTCGCGTGGGACGACGCAGAGCTGTTCGACCTGTTCACGCGCTGGGGTCAGGCAATCCTGTCGGACCCCAGCGTCAATCCGCAATGGTTTGGGGACCGCAACCGTCCTTTCGAGGCGATTCGCGACCTGAGCCTCAGTCAGGTTCTCGCCAGCCTGGACGCCAGTGCGACCCGCAATCCCTGGTCGGCGAACGCCGTGCCTGTCGTTGCGGCCGGGGAGAAGACGTTTCCGGGTTGAAAGCATAAGGGAACGGAACGAATAAGGGGGCTAATCCATCATGGCCCGTTCCTGAAGAGCGGGCCTTGGACCATTTTCAGAGACCTGCGCGGGGCGCGCAAGGTTTTCGGAGCGTTGCATCTTGAAAGAAGCGATCGTCGTCCTCGGCATGCATCGCAGCGGCACGTCGTCCGTGGCCGGCGCGATCGCCAAACTGGGGGCGGTGGTGCCCCAGACGCTGATGCCGGACCACCCGGACAACCCCAAGGGATACTGGGAGAGCGGGCCCCTGGTTGATCTGAGCGATCGCATTCTGGCGTCGGGCGGGTCGTCCTGGTCGGACTGGCGCGCGTTCAATCCCGACTGGAGCCAGTCGCCCGAAGGCCTCGCCCTGACCAAGAAGCTGGCCCCAGCGATCCGCGCGGAGTTCAACGGTGCGCCGCAGATCGTGATCAAGGATCCGCGGATGTGCCGGATTTTCCCGATCTGGCAGGCGGGTCTGAAGGGTGCCGGCTATCAGGCACGCGTGCTGACACCGCTGCGCTCGCCGAACGAAGTGGCGGCCTCCCTGCACCATCGCGACGGGTTTACCCTCGCTCACGGGATGATGATCTGGCTGCGCAACGTCCTGGATGCCGAACGGGCCAGCCGGGAGCTGCCGCGCGCGTTTGTTCTATGGCGCGATGTCCTGTCAGACTGGCGTACGCATCTTTTAGCCGCGCTGGCCGACGTCGGGGCAACGCCGCCCCGGCGCTCCGACCTGGCCGACGCCGAGATCGACGCCTTTCTGGACGCCGGGCTTCGGCGACAGACGCACGATGCTCTGGTCGGAGCGCCGGACTGGGTCGAAAAGTCCTGGACTGCACTTCTTCGCCTCCGGTCGTCTCCCGGTGAGCCAGACGCACTGGCGGATCTGGACGAGGTCCGTGAGGAGCTGGATGCGGCGACCGCCATCTTCGGCCCTGTCCTTGTGGGCCTGGAACGGGACGCGGGCGGCTTCCTCGCCGCACGTCGCGAACTGGACGTCCTTGGCCCGGACCATGTCAGGCTGGGTCATGAACTGATCGGCATGACCGCCAACCGGAATGACCATGCTGGCTTAGCGCATACGAGACTTGAGGCGCTGAACAACGCCGAGGCGCAACTGATCCATGCGCAGGCCGAGTTGGACAAGCTCGCGGTCGCCAGGCTGGCCTTGGACGAGCGCCTGACGCAGACATTGAACGAACTCGTCGGCATGACGGCAAACAGGGACGATCACGCCCGACTGGCCGCCGCCCGCCACGTGGCCCTCGAAACGCTTGCCCTTCAGTCCAACGACCTGTCGGAGAGGCTGGCTCGCAGCGAGGCCGTCCGAGATCGGCTAGAGGTCGTGATCGTCGCCAGGGACGCGGCCTCGGCTGAGGCGTTGTCCGCGAGCGAGGCGCAGCTGGGACGTCTGACCCAGGCCTTGGAAGGCATGACCGCCAACCGCGACGAGCATCAGAAAATCGCCTCGGAGCGCCAGATCCTGATCGATCAGGTGAAACACGAGGCCATGCGGCTGGCTGCGCAAGCCGACGAGCAGCAGGCGGCCGAAAGCCGGAAAATCGCCAGCCTCGAAGCGACTCTGCGCGAGGAATCGGACCAACGTCAGACGCTGGCGGACGCCCTGGATCAGGCCGTCGTCCGCGAGGCGCACCTGCTCGAACAGGCCGCCGAGGCCTCGCGGCTTCTGTCGGAAAAGGAAGCCATAATCGCGATCGCGCTTCAGGAGCGGCAGGCGATCGAGGGCGAGCGAAAGGCGCTTTCGCAGGATCTGAACGCTCTGCGACAGCGCCAGATGGAGCGACCGGTCCGGTCGTCGCTCGACCTGATCGGCGATGCCTGGACCCGTAGGGCCAAGGCCTCCTGACGCGCAGTCGGGAGCCTACTTCACGGCATCAGCGAAGTCGCGAAGCGATGCGATCTCAGCCGATCAGACCCTAGAACATCCAGGCGTGACTGGTGCCGGTCTCATGATCCTGCAGTCCATGCCACGCCAGGGCACCGAAGTCGTCCAGGCCGTCCAGGCCGATCAGGGCGGGGACATGGCTGACGTCGGAGACTGGCCAGCCCAGATGTCCAGCGTCGAAACCGAAGCCGGCATCAGTGTCGTGATTCTGGGCCACATCGAAATGCTGGAGCAGGAATGCATCGGCGATCGCTGCATCCTGCAACGACATATGAGCGGCGGCCTCCGGTTCGCTAGCGGGAGCCGAAGCCACCGACGTGACGGAAACGCCGTATCGCCCTGACGCGCCGGCCATGCCGTTGACGACGACGTACACGCTGCCGGGCGACGTGGTGGAGATCGAAACCGATGCCTGGCCGGCTTGCAAACTGGCTGTGGTCAGAAGCTGCCCCAAGGTATTGTAGATCGAGATCGAACCGGAGGCCAGGGCCCCGGCACCTGTGGCTGCAAGGTTGATCGACACCCGCTGAGAGCCCGCGATGTCCAGCTGGAACCAGTCCCTATCGCCCGCCTGCTCGATAGAGGCGCTGGCGGCGACGGAGGCGGAGAGCGCGTGGTTCGGCTGTTCCCGGCCGAAGGCGGCGTCGCCGACGCGATTTTCGTCGGCACCGTATCTCAGCCAGTGGGTCAGCGCGCCGCCGGAATTCATCCCGGCAAGATCGGAATAGGTCAGAAGGTAAGCGACCGAATCGAAGCCCGACGTCGCTCGGCCCTCCAAGACGCCGAACTGAAGATAGTGGTTCGTCGCGGCGAGACTGTCGGCACCGAACGCCGCCGCCAGGTCGGTATGGCTCGCTGCATAGAGACGCGCGTCGAACAGCGTCGCGCTGCGCCCCTCATAAACCCCCGACTGCAGATAGTGTCGCGTCGCGGCGTCCGCATTGGTCCCAAAGGCCTTGGCCAGATCGACGTAGCTGGCGGCATAGGTCAGGCCGCTGAAGGTTGCGGCGCGCCCTTCAAAGACGCCCGACTGAAGATAATGCCGCGTCGCTGCCGCCGCGTCTGTCCCGAACGCCTTCGCAAGGTCCACATAGCTGGCGGCATAGGTCAACCCGCTGAAGCTGGTCGAAGAGCGCCCTTCGGTCGCGCCATAACGGACATAGTGTTCCGCACCCGCGCGGATATCGACGCCGAAGACGTTCACCAGGTCCAGGTTGCTGGCCAGGTAACGCAGGCTGTCGAACCCCGTTGACGACCGTCCTTCCGCCTGGCCGGTGGTGATGAAATGCCGGTAGGCATCCCCGGCAGAGCTCGAGAAGGCCGCCCGAAGGTCCGAATAGGCCGCCATATAGCGGTAAGCGTCGAAGCTTGATGCCGCCGCAGTTGCGATGGCTACCGATGCGGCCGTACCCGCTCTGACCAACTCCACGCCCGATACGGTGTCCACGTCTGTCGCGCCGTCATAGACCCGCCATCCATTACCGGAGCGTTCGAAGAAGTACGATGACGTCGCACGGTCGATCACAAGCGTGTCGACACTGGCGCCGCCCTGAATGATGTCGCTGCCGGCGCCGCCATTCAAATCCGACCCCACACTCACCAGAGGTACGACCGAATGACCTGGAACAGAGACGTGCAGGGTATAGGTACCCCCGGCCGGCGGCGCACTGGAGGTAAAGGTGTTGCCAGAGTTGGCGGCCCACTGTCCGACAGCGACGTAGTAGACCCCGGCCGTTGCGGCGGTGAATGAAATCTGGGAATCTGTGGCTGGTCCGCCGTCCGGATTCGCGTCGTCGTTAGTGGCGACTTCGACGCCGTTCGCGCCGAACAGGCGAAGCGTGGAGTCAAACGAACCGTTGTCTATGTCGATCAGGATCGTCTGGCCAGCTGCGACGGTGAAGGCATAGTATTCAGTACCGCCATGGGCGATGGCGTTTACCGTGGCGTGCGGAATGGTTGTCGAATTGGTGATATCGGCTGCCGCAAGAAGGTCGAACGCTCCGTCCAGCGCGACAGCAGTCGCGAAGCTGGCATTGGCCAAGGTGCGAACCTTCACGACATCGGGCGCACCGCCCGCCAGCGCACCGGCTCCAGCAATGAGGAAATCGTTGCCCGCGCCCCCGTTCAGAACGTCGGCACCGGCGCCCCCTTCGATCCGGTCGTCACCCGCAGAGCCAGTCAGCACATCCGAGAAACTGCTGCCCCGTATCGCCTCGATGCCTGTCAGAGTGTCCGCGCCTGCCGCTCCGGTCGCCGTTCCCAGAGACAGATTTACGGTCACTGCGCCGGACGCGCCCGAATAATCCGCAGTGTCGAAGCCGTTTCCGCCGTTCAGCGTGTCGTTGCCCAGACCGCCGATCAGGATGTCGTCGCCATCGCCGCCCAGGATATTGTCGTCGCCTGAACCGCCGTCCAGCGTGTCATTGCCTGCGAGGCCGGACAGGGTGTCATTGCCGCCCAATCCGTTCAGGGTGTCGGCGGACGCCGTGCCGGTCATGGTGTTGTTGAGAATGTCGCCGCTGACGTTCAGGCCGCCGGTGAAGGCCGCCGCAATCGTCTGGTCGGCGAAGCGCAGGGATTCGACGTTTGAGATGACATCGGTGCCGTCCGGCCCGACGACGGTGGCCGTCTGGCCGTTCCAGGTGATGGTATAGGCCGAGCGATTGCCGCTGAACACGACGGTGTCGGTCCCCAGACCGCCGTCGATGCGGTCATTACCGGCGCCGCCGGTCAGGACATTGTCGCCGGAGTTGCCGAACATAGTGTCCGCACCCGAGCCGCCGATCGCATTCTCGATCACCGCGCCGATCGCGATGGAGACGTTGCCGATCAGGGCGCCCACATTGGAGAAGCTGCCCTGACGCAGATCGATGACCTGGGCGTTGTTGTAGCCCGAGAAGTCGAAGGTGTCGGTCCCGCCGGCATCCCACACCGCGAAGATCACGGCCGAGGTGGAAGAGGTCGCACTGAACCAGGCCTGAACCGCATTGGAATTAAAGCCATAGGTCGTGTCGGCAGTACGGGTCGTCATGTTCGCGCCGTACAGGCGCTGCGCTGCGGCGATGTCGTCCATGAGCGGGGCCGAGGAGTATCGCCCGGAACCGAAACTGGCCCCGGTGTTGCTCTCGCTGAAATAGCTCATGACCGTGTACTGGCGGCTGTCCTCGAAATAGCCGGCGTTGGCCGCGTAGGTCAGGCTCTGGCCGGGCGCGGCGTTGTAGGCCGCCGGGTGGGACAGGCCGATGGCGTGGCCGATCTCGTGCGTCAGCACCTGCTGCCCGTAGCCCAGCAGCACCGGCGCGGCGTTGTAGGACAGGCTGTTGTTGATCCAGACGTCGCCGCTGTTGCTGCTGTCGGTCCGCGTGGCGGGCAGATAGGCGAAAGCCGCCGCGCCGTCGGAACCGGACGCATAGTTGCCGAACAGCATGGTGGCGCCGTCGGAGAAGCCGTCGCCCGCGTCCACCCGGGTGAAGGTGATATTGGCGACCTCGGACCAGGACGCCAGGGCCAGCAGGGTGGCGGTGATCTGCGCGTCGGTGAAGCGGGTGAAGCCGACCGTATCCGACGGCATGGTCGTCGGGGCCGTGGAGCGGAAGGCAAAGGTGACAGTGCCTGGCTGGCCCAACGTCGTGGTCCAGGCCAGGTTCGAGCGCGTGATCTGGTTTCCGGCGCCGACGGTCGTCAGCGACACCTTGCCGTTGGTCCCGAAACCCCCGCGATCGTCGGCGTTCAGCAGGCCCATCGGTCCACCGCCTTGCTCGAAGATCGCGTGGAAGCCGCCGCAGCAGCCGCACGGTGAATAACCACCAACATCGCCAAAATCGATGCGACCCTCCGTGGCGAACGAGCGGGCATTGCCCGGAAACGTATCCACCTCTTGCAGCGCCAGGGCAGCGGTCATGATGTTCGCACTCTGCTTACGTGAAGCACCACCCTAGCGGATGGCTAGCCGGTCACAAGCGGTGCAGGCGATTTACGGAACAACTCCCGGTGAACCGCTTTCCCGGCCGTCTACCCAAGGCCAATATCGGACATGCCGCGCAGCCCCTCGACGCGGCCCGTTTCGGCCAACTGACCAAAGGCAGCGGCGATATGATAGAGCGAGCTTGCCGGCGCCGGCTCGTCGATGAATCCCCCGCGCGGCAGTCGCTTGTCGCGCCACAGCCCGTCCGGCGTGAGATACAGCCACAGGGCTCTCATCGCCGTCGCCGCGTCGTCCATCAGCCGCTGGCGTTCGCCGTCCGTGGCCGTCTCGGCCAGGATCAGCGAGGCCTTTAGCCATTCCGTCTGCGGCCACAGCCGGGCCCGATGGCTGCGCACCGTTCCGTCGTCGTTCAACGCATCGATGACGATCATCGGACGCTCGGAAACGCCCGTGCGACCGGCGGCGTACAGACGCTGCGCCGCCCGGGTCACATCGGCCCGGTCCCGCGCCCGCCCGACCCGAGCCAGCAGCCACGCCCATTCGAACTGGTGGCCCGGCTCGACCAGCCGGCCGTCCTCGCCCGCCGCCGGCGCCCAGTCCGCGCCGAAGAACTCGCGCAGGAATCCGCCGTGCGGGTCGATGAATTTGGTCAGGGCCAGGTCGACCATGCGGTCGGCCAGCGCCGTCCATCCGGCGTCGCCGCCCGCCGACTCCCAGCCCAGACACGCCTCGAGCAGGTGCATGTGGGCATTGGACTGATACGGCTGCTCTCCCGCCTCTATCAGCCCGCCGGTCGCCGGTCCGGCAGCCAGCAGGGCGTCGCGCAACTTGATCGCCCGGTCTTCCAGCGTCGGGTCGTCGATCCCCGCGCTCTTCGCCGCGGACAGGGCGAACAGGACGAAGGCCTGATCATAAAGGTAGGCCGTCTCGTCCAGCGGCGCCCCCTCGAGCGTCAGCGTCGTCCGGCACAGGCCGTCGGGCCTCAGATAATCGCTGTAGAGCCGTTGAAGACCGCGCTCGACGATGCCGCGCCACGGTCCCTGCCAGCCGTTCATCCCGGCATTGGCGTAGACGAAGATCTGGCGGGCCTGCACCCGCGCCCGGCGCGGAAGCGTTAGCGCCCGCCCCTCCAGCGACAGGACTTCGGCGAAGCCGCCGTTCGTGGCCTGACCGAGCGTCGACCAGACCGGCAGGGCTTTCAGCCGCATCCAGTCGGCGAAACGGATCGCGCCCTGGGCCAGCCCCTCCTGCGGCGCCGTCTCGAAATCCAGGTGGCGCGGTGAGGTCGCCTTGATCCGCTCGACCACCTGCTTGACGCTTTGCGACTGCGACAGGTCGCAGACCAGGACCGCGTCCTCCTCAACCACGATGGCCAGGTTCCGCACCCCAAGGGCCGCCACCAGAATACCGTCCGGAGCCCGGACCAGGCACCCTTCCGCATCCTCGAAGATATGCTGCCCGGTATCGCCTTCGCCCGATGCGGCGATGGAGTCCCAGGCCCCCAGATCGGACCAGGCGAAGTCGACCTCCAGCACCGAGGCGCGGGCGGTCTTTTCCATCACCGCATAATCGATGGAGATTTTCGGCGAGGTGACGAAGGCTGATCCCAGAGTCTGCACATTGTACGCCGCCTCGTCCGGCAAGGCCGACCGGGCGGCCTCGAGCACGGCCGGCGCATGCGTCGCCAGCTCGTCGATCAGCACGGCGGCGGCGACGATGAAATTGCCGCTGTTCCAAAGATAGCCGGCGTCAATATAGGTCTGCGCCTGGGTCCGGTCCGGCTTCTCGACAAACGATGCGATGGCGGACAATCCGCGCCCGGACGGCCTGATGTACCCATACGCGCGGGACGCTCCCGACGGCGTGACCCCCAGCGTCACGATCCGCCCCTGTGCGGCCCCCCGGGCGGCCTCAGTCACTGCTTGGCGAAAAGCCTCGTGGTCTGGAATGTGGTGATCGGAGGCGACGACGGCGATGATAGCCTCGGGATCGCGGCGCGCCGCCCAGGCGGCGGCAACAGCCATGGCGGCCGCGGAATCACGCGCCTCCGGCTCCAGCAACACCTGCGCCTCAATCTCGAGTTCACCGAGCTGGTCGACGATCCACTCGCGGTGACGCAGGCCGCCGACGACGATCAGTTTCCCGTCGTCGCCAGCGAGAGGCGCAACCCGGGCCGCCGTTTCCTGGAACAAGGAGCGATTGCCGGCCAAGGGAATGAATTGCTTGGGGCGAGATGGACGTGAAGCGGGCCACAGACGGGTGCCGGCGCCGCCGCACATGATCACTGGGAATATCAGCATCCATTATCCCTAAGCTGCAGGGGGTGCCCGGCGATACCCCGGAGCGCAGGCTAGGCTGATACCTCGAGCCTCCGACTCTTGTAATGCTTTCTTTTTTAGTCATTTCGCAGACGGCTTCGTTGCGTGTACGAAAGTCACGTACCTTAGGCGAGAGCCGCTCTCACGGGATTTCGAATGTCAGAACCTCATTTCTTCCCGTTGCTCAGAAGCGAGATGGGCGGCGAAACCTGGTGCCTGGATAGTTTCACCATTGACGCGCACCATTACCACGCCAGCGGCTGGGCGATCCCTATCGAGGGCGACCTTGGGCGCGGCCGTATTCTGGTCAACGGTCTCGCCCCAACCCATGCGTCCTATAACGGTCACCGCAGCGACATCGAGCAAATATACGGCTATCTCCCAAATGCGGGGTTGAGCCATTTCGTGATCTCGGGACCGCTCGACGTCGCGGGGCGGGACTATGTCGAGTTGAGCTACGACGACCCGACACAGGCGAGCTTCGCGGATGCTCACAAGAACTATTTCATTCCGCTTTCAGCGGAACGATTTCCGTTCCCGGATGACGCTCGTCGTCACCGGACGACCGGCCCATCGCCGGAAGCGACCTTTGCCTACGGCGGCTATACGATTGCTAGGAAGATGGACGGCATCCTGAAGTCCGTGACCGGCCAGGGCCTGAATTCGCGCAAGTCGATCCTCGACTGGGGCGGTGGATGTGGGCGCGTGTCCCGCTATCTCGCAACGTTGGCCCCCGACGCAAAGATCACTCTGGGCGATATCGATGCGGACAACGTCGCATGGTGTGCAGCCAACTTGCCCGGAGTAGAGACTTTTACGCTTGCGCTTTATCCGCCTTCGCCCTTCGAAGACGGCGCGTTCGACACAGTGATCGGAAACTCCGTGTTCACCCATCTCATGGAGGACACACAGTTCCTCTGGTTGGAGGAGTTGCGTCGAATAACAACGTCGAAGGCGATCTTGATGGTCACTGTGCACAGCATCAAGGATTTGATGCGGAGAACAGATGATCCAGCCGCGTATGACGAACTGATCAGCAAGGGCTTTGTCGACCGCTATATCGACGAGGCCCTGACCGGCCAAATATCAGACGAAACCTACTATCGCGCCTCGTTCCACACCCACGCATACATTCGAGAAAAGTGGAGCGCGTATTTCGAGGTCGTCGAGATTGTTCGGGATGCGTCCAACAACCACCAGGACATCGTGGTGATGCGTCGCGCCTGACCGGGGACGCGTCCTGACGCTTTATCTCGCGTGACACCGGGGGGCCTCGCCTTTATCAGGCCGGGCATGGACGAAAGCGAACGGCAATCCGAGGAACGGGGCTGGGCTACGGCAAAGACGCTGGCCGAAGCCCTGCCCTACATCCAGGTTTATGACCGCGAGACCGTGGTCATCAAATACGGCGGCCATGCCATGGGCGAAGTCGCCGTGGCCAAGCAGTTCGCCGCCGACGTCGTGCTGCTGAAGCTGATGGGGGTCAACCCCGTTGTCGTCCACGGCGGCGGGCCGCAGATCAGCGCCATGCTGGACAAGGCAGGCGTCAGGTCGAGCTTCATCGACGGCCTGCGCGTGACCGACAAGGACACAATGGCCATGGCCGAAATGGTCCTGTCCGGCGCCGTGAACAAGGAGATCGCCCACTGGATCACGGTCGCGGGCCGCGAGGCCGACGTTCGTGGCGTCGGCCTGTCCGGCAAAGACGCCGGCCTGCTGACCGTCGAAAAGACGACCCGCACCAAGCGCGACCCCGACAGCCTGATCGAGCACGAGGTCGATCTCGGCTTCGTCGGAGAGCCGACGAAGGTCGATCCCAAGCTGATCGCGGGCCTGATCGCCTCGGAGACCGAGGACTGGGTGCCCGTCATCGCCCCGATCGGCGTCTCCGAGGACGGCCTGACCTACAACGTCAACGCCGATACCGTGGCCGGCGCGATCGCCGGGTCGCTGAACGCCAAGCGCATGCTGCTGCTGACCGACGTGAAGGGCGTGCTCGACAAGACGGGAGCGATCATCCGCCAGATGACGGTCGCGGAGGCCCAGGCCCTGATCGATGACGGCACCGCCTCCGGCGGCATGATCCCCAAGCTGGAGACCGCCATGGCCGCCGTCCGCGCGGGCGTCGAGGCTGTGGTCATCCTCGACGGCCGTCGCCCCCACGCCATGCTGGTCGAACTGTTCACCGAATACGGTGCGGGCACCCTGGTGAAGGCGTGAGACTCGATCTCTCAAGCATCAACGCCTGGGTCTTCGACCTCGACGACACCCTCTATCCGCCTGAACAGGGCGTGATGGGTCTCGTCCAGGGCCGGATCAACGCCTTCATGGTGGACGCCGTCGGCCTGCCCGCCGACGAAGCCAGGATGCTTCAGCGTCAATTCCTGAACGAACACGGCACGACCCTGGCCGGGCTGATGGCCAACTACGCCGTGGATCCGGAGACATTCCTCCGTGAGGTTCACGACGTGCCGCTGGACTCACTGGAGCCGAACCCGCGTCTGGCTGAGGTCCTCGCCCGGCTGCCCGGCCGCAAGTTCGTCCTGACCAACGGCGCCCGCTGCCACGCCTCGCGCGTCCTGGACCGGATCGGCGTCATCGCCCTGTTCGACGGCGTCTTTGCCATCGAGGACATGGACCTGACGCCCAAGCCTGCGCCCTCGACCTATCGGCATTTCCTGGAGCGTTTCGGCATCGATCCGACGCAGGCCGTCTTCTTCGAGGACACGCCGCGCAACCTCGAGCCGGCCAAGGCCATGGGCATGACCACCGTGCTGATCGCCTCATCCGAACACCTTGCGGCCCGGGGGCTGGCGACCGGCGACTGGATCGACGCCACCGCGCCTGATCTGCTCGACTTCCTGACTCCCTATGCACTCAAGGAGGCCGCATGACCGATCACGCCCAGCTTGAAGCCGTCATCGAATCCGCCTGGGAGGCGCGCGCCGACCTGTCGCCCTCGACCCACGGGGAGACCCGCAAGGCCGTCGAGACCGCCATCGACCTGCTGGACTCTGGGCAGGCCCGCGTCGCCTCCCGCGCTCCGGACGGCGTCTGGACGACCCATCAGTGGCTCAAGAAGGCGGTGCTGCTGTCTTTCCGCCTCAACGACAACGAGATCATGCGCGCCGGGGAGCGCGGCCTGTCGGCGCCCTCCTCCAGCGGCGGCGTACCCGCCGTCGGCCCCTGGTACGACAAGGTGCCCAACAAGTTCGCCGACTGGACGGCCAACGAGTTCAAGGAAGCCGGCTTCCGCGCCGTCCCCGGCTCGATCGTGCGCAAGGGCGCCTTCATCGACCGCAACGTCATCCTGATGCCGTCCTTCGTGAACATCGGCGCCTACGTGGGCGAAGGTTCCATGGTCGACGGCTGGGCCACGGTCGGCTCCTGCGCCCAGATCGGCAGGAACGTCCACCTGTCGGGCGGCGTCGGCATCGGCGGCGTTCTCGAACCGCTTCAGGCCAACCCGACCATCATCGAGGACGGATGCTTCATCGGCGCCCGCGCCGAGGTCGCCGAGGGGGTCATCGTCCGCGAGGGCGCCGTCCTGTCGATGGGGGTCTATCTCTCCGCCTCGACGAAGATCGTCGACCGGGCCACCGGCGAGGTCACGCGCGGCGAGGTCCCCGCCTACAGCGTCGTCGTCCCGGGAACCCTCCCCGACGCCAACGGCGGCCCGTCGCTCTACTGCGTCGTCATCGTCAAGCGCGTCGACGCCCAGACTCGGGCGAAGACCGGCGTGAACGAGTTGCTGCGGGACTAGCGGTCAGGACAGGTCATGATGTCTCGCCTCGTCACGCTTACGCTGGTGTCAGTCCTCCGGTTAACCGCAGGGCTGACATCGGCGTAAACGAAGGAATAGGATCGCGGTCAGACCGGAGGCCAGCACGATGACGATCAAGGGCGAGGACGCTTGGCGTAACGCAGCGGGGCGGTCGAACAGCCGTTGGTTCGATGACATCGAACGCTTCAATCACGCGCCGTCACGGGTCGCGCACGAGGCCAAATTTTCGATCGGGAGGACCGACCGCTTCTTCTGTCTTGGGTCATGCTTCGCCCGAAACATAGAAGAATATCTGATCTATAACGACATCGACGTGCTTAGTAAGCAAATCCTGTCGCCGAAAAACGAGTACTCTGACACGGTCAGGGCGAACGCCTTGGTGAACAAGTTCACGACGGCCTCCATCCTAAACGAAATCCGCTGGATCAGCGACACACCCGAAATGACCGCCCGCTTTTTCCTTGAGACGGCGAAAGGTTGGATCGATCCGCAACTGGGGCCTGGTCAGTTGCCCGTAAGTCTGGAGAGGGCGATCCAGCGCAGAACCTATCTGATGGCAGAATATTTCCCGAGGATCGCACGGGCCGATGTGATTGTGATGACGCTGGGCCTCAACGAAGTTTGGAAAGACGACGCGCAGGATCTCTATCTCAACATCGCACCTGGCTTCGCCGCGACGAGAAGGGAGGCGGCTCGCTACGTTCTGGAGGAGACCGACGTCGCAGAAAACATCAATGCTCTCGAAGAAATTTGTGGAATGATTTGGCGGCTGAACGCCTCGGCGCGCATTGTCGTAACAGTGTCGCCGGTTCCAATGCAGGAGACGTTCTCCGGACGAGACGTCCTGATTGCCAACACTGCATCCAAATCGACGCTGAGGGCGGCAGCAGAATCTATCGCGAGACGACATCAGGCCGTCGACTACTTCCCGTCGTTCGAGATGGTCACAGCGGGGCCTCGGGCGTTTGCCTACATGGAGGATTGTCTCCACGTAAACGACGCCGTGGTTGGCGCAGTGGTCCAGGCATTTCTCAGAAGCTATCTGGGCGAAGATGGTCGCGCGCCGCTCTTCACGGACCGAGCCTATCTCAGGGCGAACCCTGACGTCGAGTTGGCCGTGCGGGCGGGCCAGTTCGCATCCGGCTATGAACACTGGATCATATACGGTCGTGCCGAGGGGCGAACGGTGACCTTCGATGGCTGAACCCGCAGCTTGAGAAACGGACGCGGCGCCTGCAAAGGACCCGTTCAATGCTGGCGGGGATGGGCGGCCGAGCTGCCGGGTGCCAGGTTGACCGCAGCCAATTTTGTGGCAATCGGGACGACGCAGGCCGTCACCCAGGAGTTAGAAAATGTTCTTGCAAGCCGTCGCCTTGATCTTGGGGCTCGCCGCCGGCCCCATCCAGGCCGAAATGCCGCCCCCACCTGCGGACGGCGTGGCCCGACCGGTACCGCCAGTGACGGAGGACGAACTGGTCCTCGGCGATATCGACGCGCCGGTCACCATCATCGCCTACACCTCCCTGGTCTGCCGCAACTGTGCGGCTTGGCATGAGGAGGTTCTGCCGAGAATTATTGAGACTGAGATCGCGACCGGCCGCGCACGTCTGGTGTATAGGCAGTTGCCGACGGATCCGCGTGCAATTTCAGAGGTCGCCACCGGAATCGTCCAGTGCGCCGTACGCGAAAACCGGATGAACGTCGCGGGCGCCCTGTTCGACGCCCAGCAGACGATGATCGACGGCGGCCCCGTGATGGACTGGTACCTGGCCGGCATTGAGGCCAGCGGCCGCAACAGAACCGAGATCGAGGCCTGTCTCGCCGATCCGGCGACGATCCCTGCCCTGCGCGCGGTCCGGGCCAGCGGCATCGCTGCAGGCGTCACCACGATGCCCGAATTCTTCGTCAACGGTTCGCTCGTCGCCAGCGGGGCTCTCGACCACCTTCAGAGAGCAACCGAGGCGGCAATATCGGAGTCGCCGACCCTCTGACGGGTCGTCTGCGGTGTTCCCCTTCTGTTTCGGCGGATGACACCCGGGACCGGATCGGGCACAAACCGCCGATGCTCGCCGACTCACCCACCTCCCCGCCCGGCCTCGACGCCGCGCGGCAGACGCTGGAGCGGGTCTGGGGCCATGCCGACTTCCGGGGGCTGCAGGCCAGGGTCGTCACCGAAATCATGGCCGGCCGCGACGTCCTCGCCGTCCTCCCGACCGGCGGCGGCAAGAGCGTCTGCTACCAGATCCCGGCCATCCTGCGCCCGGGCCTCGGCCTCGTCATCTCCCCCCTGATCGCCCTGATGACCGATCAGGTCGAGGCGCTGAAGCAGCAGGGCGTGGCGGCGGCCCGGCTCGACTCCGGCCTGTCGCTGAACGAACGCACCGATGTCCTGCGCGCGGCGCAGTCCGGCGAACTGGACCTGCTCTATGTCTCGCCCGAAGGCCTGGCCTCCGGCGCCCTGACCGACCGTTTGCGCGACCTGCCCCTGTCGCTGATCGCCATCGACGAGGCCCACTGCGTCTCGCAATGGGGCCACGACTTCCGCCCCGACTATCGGACCCTCGGTCGCCTCGGCGAACTCTTCCCCGGCGTCCCCCGCATCGCCGTCACCGCCACCGCCGACGCCCGCACCCGCGACGACATCCTGGCCTCGCTCCGCCTCGAGCACGCCGCCGTCTTCGTCGACAGTTTCGCCCGCCCGAACCTGCAGCTCTCGGCCATTCGCAAGGAGAGCGCCTCGCGCGCCAGGACCGACGCCCACGTCATCGAACTGGTTCGGGCCCGACGCGGCCAGTCGGGCGTCGTCTATTGCGGCAGCCGCGACGGCTGTGAACGCGTCGCCGACGCCCTGAAATCCGCCGGGACCAACGCCATCGCCTATCACGCCGGAATGCCGGGCGGAGAGCGCGACAGGCGGCTCGAACGGTTCCTGGCCGAAGACGGCGCCGTCATGGTCGCGACCATCGCCTTCGGCATGGGGGTCGACAAGGCCGACGTCCGCTTCGTCATCCACGCCGATCCGCCCGGTTCGCTGGAGGCCTACTGGCAGGAGATCGGCCGCGCCGGCCGCGACGGCGAACCGGCCGAGGGCATCACCCTCTACGGCCCCTCCGACATCGCCTGGACCCTGAAGCGTCTCGACAGTCGCCCGATGGCCGAGGAGGTCAAACAGGTCCAGACGCGGAAAGCTCGCCAGCTGTTCGCCATGCTGGACGGCGCGACCTGCCGGCCCCAGGCCGTGCGGCGCTATTTCGGGGAAACCGACGCCGGCCCGTGCGGCGTCTGCGACGTCTGTTCCGACCCGCCCGCCCTCTATGACGCCACCGTCCCGGCCCAGAAGGCGCTCGCCGCCGTCCAGCGCCTCGGCGGCCGCTTCGGCAAGGGGCGGATCGTCGACCACCTGCTGGGCAAGACGAAAGACGTCCAGCCGTGGGAGAGCGACCTCTCCACCTGGGGCATCGGCAAGGAGATCTCGCTGGGCGGCTGGCGCGACATCGTCGACCACCTGATGTTCGAAGGCCTGCTGCTGGAGGATCCCAACGACGGCAAGCCGCTGGTCGGCCTCGGCGACGCCGAACGGGTCCGCGCCGTCTATCGCGGCGAGATCGCCGTCGAGGTCCGCCGCACCCCGCCGGGTTCCGACACCGGCCGATCCGCCAGCCCGAGGAACCGCACCCGCAACGACCGCAACGCCGCGGTCGAGGCGCTCGACGCCGACGTCCGCGCCCGTTTCGAGACCCTGCGCGCCTGGCGCCGCGACCGCGCCGCCGAACAGCACGTCCCGCCCTATGTCATCTTCCAGGACAAGACCCTGCTGGAGATCGCCCAGCGCGAGCCGGGCTCGCTCGACGCGCTCGCCGCCATCTCCGGCGTCGGCCAGACCAAGATCGACCGCTACGGCAAGGGCGTCCTGGCCGCGCTGACGGGCGCGGATTAATCCAGCGCGCAGATGTCCGGCAGGCCGCGCAGGGCGCCGGCGTGGTCCAGACCGTAGCCGACCAGGAACCGGTTCGGCGCCTCCCAGCCGACGAAGTCCGGCTCGGGTGCACGGGGCTTCGGCCAGGGCTTTCGGGCGAAGACGCAGGTCACGACCTCGGCGGCCCCTGCCTCCCTTGCATGCCGCACGGCCTCGGCCAGCGACAGGCCGGTATCGAACACGTCGTCGAGGATCAGCACCTTGCGATCCGTCAGCGACCGCTGGAACGGCGCATGCACGTCGATCCGGCCACGGCTTGACTTTTCGTCTCCGTAGGACGCAAGCCACAGGGCGTCGAACCGGACTTGGCGTCCGTTCCGCGACAGGGCCCGCGTCAGGTCGGCGGCGAACCACAGGCCGCCGGTCAGCAGCACCGCCGCCACGGTCTCGTCGTCGATGACCGGGGCGATCCGTTCGGCCAGATCGGCGACGATCCGGCCGATCTCGGCTTCGGAAAGGAGGACGGTGGGCGTCGGGGGAGCTTCAGCCATGCGAGGCGGATACCGCCTCGGCCCCATGGCTGTCGATAGACTCATGCGTCGGCGCGGCGGGGACCGGGGTCGCGTCGATCGGCTCGGCATGCATCGTCGGGGCCTCCTCGATCATGGCGGGCCGCAGGCCGTGCTCGTCGGGCGTCGGCAAGGGCCGGGCGCGGGCGGCGGGCGCGGCCTCCGTATGCGCGGCCGGTCCGGCTCCCGCCCTGGCGAAATCGACGCCGACATCGACGCCATGCGCGCCGGGGTCGCGGATCAGGGCGGCGAAGCCCTGGACCCCGCCCGGAAGGACGGGGGCACCGTCCAGCTCGATCAGGGCATACCCGACCTCGGCCCCATGGGCGTCGAGCAGGGCGACCCGGACCGGCGGCGCGACGATCTCGCGATCCCTGACGTTCCGAAGGGCGCCGGACACCATCACCATGTCCGGCCGTTCGGCCACGGCCTTGGCGGTCAGGGCCTCGAACTCGAGCCCGGTCGGGTTCACCGGCGTCCCGACCATGGCGTAGGCGGCTGCGGCCCGGGGATACAGTTCCACCACCTCGACCCGGAACAGCCAGCCGGCGCCGATCAGGCCGACGAACAGGCTGGCCAGACCGGCCCAGACCGCGCCATGGGTCGCGGCACGGCGCAGCCGACGCTGTTGTTCGGCCCGGGCACGGAAGGCCTTGGGCAGTTCGGGCGCGGGGATCTCGGGCGAGACCGGCGGCGCGTCCTCAAAACTCCTGGACTCCTGAGCGAGGATCGGTTCGCTGGCCGCCGTCAGCTCCAGCGGTTCGTCGCTGGGCATGCCGTGCCAGACATGGGCGCAGGACTGGCAACGCACCTTGCGGCCGCCGGGCGGAATGGCGCCGTCGGGGGCAAAATAGCTGGTGGCGCAGGACGGGCAGGTCAGTATCATGGTCGCTGACTGCGAGGCCGCTCGCCGGCCCCCTCCTGTCGGAACGCAAAGCGGTCCGGTCCTAACGAAAACAATCGATGCTTCAGTCGCCCCGTCGCGCCGCCGAATCCGCGCCTTCGCCCGAAACCGTCCGCCTGTCGGCGGTCGGGTTCGGCTATGCCGAATCGCCCGGCGTGCTGCGGGACGTTAACCTCATCCTGCCGCGTGGCTCTTTCCACTTCCTTACCGGCGCGTCGGGAGCGGGAAAGTCTTCGCTGCTGCGTCTTCTGACCCTCGCCGACCGGCCCGAGGAAGGCCGCATCGCCCTGTTCGGAGAAGACGTCACCGGGATCACGGCCCGCGACCGGCCCGCCTGGCGTCGGCGCATGGGGGTCGTGTTCCAGGACTTCCGTCTGCTGGATCACCTCAGCGTCTTCGACAACGCCGCCCTGTCGCTGCGGGTGCGGGGCGGCAAACGCAGCGACTACGCCGCCGACGTCGAGGAGATGCTGGCCTGGGTCGGGCTGGGCGATCGCGCCGACGCCCTGCCGACCGCCCTGTCCGGCGGCGAGAAACAGCGCCTCGCCATCGCCCGCGCCGTCATGGCCAAACCGGACCTGATCCTGGCCGACGAACCGACCGGCAGCGTCGACCCGGCCATGGCCGACAGACTGCTGAAACTGTTCCAGGCGCTCAATACGCTGGGCGCCACCGTCCTGATCGCCAGCCACGACGAAGATCTGGCCAGGCGGTCGGGCGCGCGCCGGCTGCAGTTGCGCAATGGCCGCATCTCGGGGGTCGCGACGTGATCCGCTGGTCCACCCTGTTCGGCTCCGGCCCGCGAGCCCGACCGGTCCGGCCCGAGAGCGGTCTCCTGCCGCGCGACGCGGCCGGGGAGCGCTGGCTGGCCGCGGTCATCGCCGTCCTCTGCTTCCTCGCCTGCCTCGCCGCCGTCGGCGCGGTCGCCGCGGACCGGGCGGCGCACGGATGGGCCCGGGAACTGCGGGCCGAGGCCACGGTCCAGGTCCGTCCGCGTGTCGGTGAGAGCGGCGCCACCTCAGCCGCCCGCGCCGCCGAGACCCTGGCCGGCGTCAACGGCGTGGCCGAGGCCGCCGCCATGGACCGCGAGACCGCCGAGGCCCTGCTGCGTCCGTGGATGGGCGAAGCCGTGCTGGCCGACCTGCCCCTGCCCTATCTGGTCACCGTCCGCCTGGACCGCAGCGCGCCCGCCAGCGCCCTGACCCTGGGCCGCGCCCTGGCCGAGGCAGGGCTGGACGCCACGGTCGACGACCACAGCCTGTGGCGCGGCGAGGTCGAACGGTCGGCGACCCTGATCACCGTCCTGGCGCTCGCGGCCTTCCTGACCACGGCCTTCGCGGCGGGGGCGGCCATCATCTACGCCGTCCGCGCCGGCATCCAGGCGCGCCGTTCGGTGATTGAGACCCTGAGCCTCTCCGGCGCCACCGACGCCGCCATCGCCTGGTTGTTCCAGCGCCGCTACGCCCTGCTGGCCCTGGTCGCCGGCGCGGCCGGAACGGCGACAGCCATCGCCCTGCTCGCCCTCCTGCGCGCGCTCGGCGGATCCGAAGGCCTGACCCCCGCCCTGCCCGTCGCCTGGGCCGATATCCTGATGCTCTCGCCTTGCCCGCTGGTCGCCGCTACGGTGGCGCTTGTCGCGGCACGACTTGGCGCCGGACGGGCGATGGCGAGACTTGGCGCGTCCCAGGTCGGCGGCTAGAGATTAAGCATGAAGTTTCTGGCGCTTGTCGGGATCGTGGCCCTGATCTGGCTGGTGGGGCTGTTCGCCTTCGCCGACCGGGTGCGCGGCTTCACGCCCGCGCCGGAGCCGGAACGCGCCGACGGCATCGTCGCCCTGACCGGCCCTTCCGCCGAGCGGGTCAACGCCGCCATCCGCCTGCTGGAACAGGACAAGGGCGAGCGGGTCCTGATCTCAGGCGTCAACCGCGAGGTCCGCCGCCAGGAACTGCGGGAGCTGACGCCGGGGTCCAACCGCCTGTTCAACTGCTGCGTCGACCTGGGCTTCGAGGCCGAGACCACGAACGGCAACGCCCAGGAAATCGCCGCCTGGGCCCGCGCCAGGGGCTATGACAGCCTGATCGTGGTCACCTCCGACTACCATATGCCCCGTTCCATTCTGGAACTGCGCAGCGCAGCGCCGGATCTGGAGCTGACGCCCTATGCCGTCTCGACGCCGTCGCTGGACAACTCGCGCTGGTGGCGGGCGGCCGTCACGGCGAGACGGATGACGCTGGAATACGTCAAATACCTCGCCGTCCTCGGCCGGGAGACCTTGCACAGGGTCACCGGCCACGACGAGCGGCCGACGGCCGAGAAGGAAGCGGCGCCCGCGTGAAGAGCCTCCGCACATTCCTGTTCGTTGTCTGGTTCTACCTGTCGATGGCCGCCGTCGCCGTAGGCCTGTCGCCGGCTCTGCTGATGGGTCACCGCCAGGCGATGGGCGTGGTCCATATCTGGGCCCGGACGGCTCTTTGGGGTTACCGCTGGATTGCGGGCGTGAAGGTTCAGACCCTGGGCCGTGAGCATCTGCCGACCGGCGGCGCCCTTGTCGCGTCCAAGCATCAGGGGCTGCTGGATTTCGTCGCCCTGATCGCGGTCCTGCCGGACCCCTGTTTCGTGCTGAAGAAGGAGCTGACGCACATGCCCTTCCTCGGCTGGTTCGGCGTGAAGACCAGAATGATCGCCGTGGATCGCGACGGCCACGCCAAGGCGCTGAAGGACATGGTGCGTCAGGCCCGCGAGCGGATCGCCGAGGGCCGTCAGGTCATCATCTTTCCCGAAGGCACTCGAGCTGAAGTGGGCGCCGTGCCCGAGTACAAGCCCGGGATCGCCGCCCTCTACCGCGATCTGGAGGTCTCCTGCATTCCGGTCGCGACAGACTCCGGCGTCTGGTGGCCGGCGGAAGGGTCCATTCCGCAGGGCGTGGCCACCTTCGAATTCCTCGAGCCCATCCCCGCCGGACTGAAGCGCGCCCCCTTCATGGAGGAACTGGAGGGGCGAATCGAGTCGGCCTCGAAAGCCCTGCTGTCCCAAAGCGCGGTGGCGCCCCGCCTCTAGCCGCAAGGTCGATCAGCTCGCTGCGAACTCGCTCAGAGCGTCGATGACGGCGCGGTTCTGGTCTTCCGTGCCGACGGTGATGCGCAGGCCGTCGTGGATGCCGTAGCCTCCGACCGGGCGAACGATGATGCCTTTGGAGTTCAGGTAATCGCTGGCGGCCGCCGCGTTCCGCTTCTCGTCCTTGAACAGGACCAGGACGAAGTTGCCGGCGCTCGGCAGGACCTCGAAACCGAAGCCGCGGATGGCCTGGGTCAGGCGCGGGCGCCAGGTCTGGACCATCTCGCGCGACGCTTTCTGGTGCGCCTCGTCGCCAAGGGCGGCGGTCGCCGCCTCGATGCCCGGGATGGACACGTTGAACGGCAGGCGGATGCGGTCCACCGCCTCGGCCACGCCAATCGGCGCGTAGCCGAAGCCGACGCGCAGGCCGCCGAGGCCGTGGATCTTGGAGAAGGTGCGGGTGACGACCACGTTGGCCGCCTCGCGGGCAAGCGGGAAGGCGGTCTCCCAGTCGGCCTCCGTGACGAACTCGGCATAGGCCTCGTCAATGACCAGCACGATGCGTGGCGGCAGGGCCTCGTGCAGGCGGCGGATTTCCTCGCCCGAATTGTAGCTGCCGGTCGGGTTCGACGGGTTGGAGACGTAGACGATCCTGGTCCGCTCATCGACCTCGGCCAGCAGCGCGTCGACCTCGGCCTTGTAGCCCGGTTCCGGCGCCAGCTTGACCTGGGCCTCGCAGCCGAGGGCGCTGATCCGGTAGGCGAGGAAGCCGTACTGGCCGGTGACGATATTGTCGCCCGGCGTCAGATAGGCCTGGTTCAGCAGGGCGAAGACCTCGTCCGACCCGTTGCCGAAGATCAGCCGCTCGGGCTCCAGACCGTGGTGTTCGGCGACCGCCGTGCGCAGTTTGGTGGCGCGGCCGTCGGGGTAGATGTGGATGTTCTTGATCGCGGCCTCATAGGCTTCGCGGGCCTTGGAGCCGGCGCCCAGGGCGTTCTCGTTCGACGACAGCTTCATCGGCTCGGCGATGCCGATGATCGACGACTTGCCGCCGACATAGGGGGCGATGTCGAGGATGCCCGGCTTGGGCGCGGGCGCGATGATCTCGGTCATGGGGGCGGTCTTTCGGAACTCGGGGAGACGTCAGAACAGAGGAGCTGAGCCGATGACGCCGGACAGCGAACCAGGCGCATGGTTCAGCCGTCCGTCTTCGGCCTGCACATAGCCCGCCAACATGAACAGCTTCAAGCCGCTGGCGGAGGCAAGCGGTTTGCCGACGAAGCCGCAAGCGGCCAGCGCCTCGACGATACGGCCATCGGACATTCCCGAATCGGTCACCCAGAAGGTGCGGTCCTCGCCGGTCGGGCCGGTTGGCGCGGCGGCGATCATGAGCGTCGAAGGGAGGCCGTGGCGGTCGTCAGGCAGGGCGGCGATGACCCGCAACCCGGGCCGGGCCAGCAGCTTGCCCCACCAGGGATGGCCGGTCGCGAGGTCGATCAGGGCGCGGGCGCCGGACGCGGCCCGGGCCAGGGCCGCGTCGGGGTCGGCGACCGCCTGGGCCGACAGTCCGAACCGGTCGGCGGCCAGCAGTTGGGCGGCGGCGCCGGCGACGACCATAGCCGGACCGGTGCGGGCCTCGATCCGCCCCCAGAGGGCGCGGAGCATGGCGGCTTGATGAGGATCGTAGGCCTCGGCCAGCAGGGCGCGCAGGGCGAGGGTGGACGCATCGGGCGAGGGGTCGGGCCCGACAGCCAGCCGGTCGGTCAGGGCCTCGATCAGGGCCTGATCGAGCACCAGCCGGTCGGTATCGACCCTGGGCTCCTCCAGCAGGGCTCCGTGCTTTCTCGCCATCAGAACAGCTTGGGCGCCGGGACGATGGCGAAGGGGCCGAGGAAGGTGCGGCCGTCGCGGAAGGTCAGCTCCAGCGCCATGTCGTCGTCGCCCCGCACGGCGGTGGCTGCGGCGGCCCCGGCCGCGCCCACGCGATTGACAGAGTCCGATCCCGAACGCGCCAGCCCGGCGATGGCGGCCATCGGCTTGACCGCCTGGAGTGAGACCACGCCCTGCAGACGGCCGTCGGCATTGGCCGACAGGACCTCGCTGGACAGGGTGGCGCGGCTCTCGCCCGCCGACAGCTCGCCACGCACGGCGGTGAAGCGTCCACCCGCGCGGGTCCAGGCGGCGAAGACTCCGGCCGCATCCGCGCCCTGGAGCCGGTCGGCGTCTTCGATGACCGTTTCGATCTGCGCGGTCAGCTTGCCGTTGCGGGCCATGCCCTCGACCGGGCCGCCGGGGCGACCCTCCGCGTCGATCAGGCGGAACAGGACGTCGACACTGGTGTCGACGCCGGGCGAACCGGCGGGCGCCAGATGGGGCCGCAGATAGAGTTCGGCCTTCTCCGCGCGGGAGATGGGGAAGACCTCGGCCCCCTCATGCGAGGTGAACTCCGGCTTCGCCATCTCGATGGCGACATTGGGCCAGCGCTGGGTCAGGCCGTGGACGCTGGCGCGGATGAACTGGCCACGTACGGCGACCTTGCCCTTGCCCGGGCGGGTCAGGACCAGGCCTTCGTCGACGACGAGCACCCATTTGTCGGGATTCCAGGCGTTGGCCTCGGCGGCCAATTCAGGCGCGGCGACGGCCAGGCCCGACGGCGCGGTGATGGAGACGTTCCCGGCGCCCAGCCGGACGCGGAACGGCCAGCCCGAGGTTCCCAGCGCGGTATAGGTCACATCCCATCCACCGGCGCGCATCGCCTCGACCCGCTGATCCAGCTGGTTGCGGACCTGACCGGCCAGCACGAACCACCAGATGGACCAAGCGATCAGCACGATCAGGAACAGGCCGATCGGCGCGAACAGACCGGAGCGTTTGTGGCGGATCGGCGGAGCGTCGGTCATCGTGGCCTTTGGCGAGCAAACGGGAAATGAAGTCCGAATAGTCCGGGAAGTCGGGACAACCGGACTCCCCGAAACGGAGTCTGGATAGTCTGTAGAGTGCGGAACGTTTGCCTGAGCAATAGGCGTCAAGACGGGCGGATATGGGGCTGGAACAATTCGGCGGCAAGCTGCCGCACGGCTCACTGAACGGCATCGTCATCGTGGTGCGGCCGTTCTGATCCGATCAGCGAAGGCAGACCGCCATGGAGACCCGGTCGCTGCATCAGCGTCCACTGAGCGATTCTATCCAGGCGGTCGTTCGCGACCGTCGTGGCGCATGAGCGCTCGGCGGAGAGTGGGGTGGTGACGTTCGAGCAGTGACCGCTTCCTGCTCCCGCAAGGGGAGAAGGGAGGCTAGACCCGCTCCGACACCTTGATCGCCACCCGGCATCCCGCCTTGATCACAGCGCTGAGCAACCGATACCCCGGCGCCTCCCGGCTGCCATGCGCCACCGCGTGGTCGTGGTGTTCCAGCTCTTCGTCGCGGAATTTCGTCAGCTCCGCCGCCAGTTCCGGCTCGCGGTCCGCCAGCTCGGCGATCTGATCGGCGTAGTGTTGCTCGATCACGCTCTCCACCGCCTCGGTGCAGGCATGGGCCGCCTTCTCGCCCATCAGGGCCGTCGCAGCCCCCAGCCCGGTCGCCGCCAGGGACCACAGCGGCAGTATGGCAGTCGGCCGCACGCCGTGTTGTGTCAACAAGGCATCGAAGCGCGCCTTGTGCACTGCTTCGCCCGCCTGCATCTCGACCATGTCGGCGGTGATCGCCGCCTTGCCGCGCACGCCCTCGAAGACCCTTGCCTGGGCCTCGTAGATCTTCACGGCCCCAAACTCCCCGGCGTGATCGACGCGCAGGATCTCGGCCATCCGCGCGCGCATCGCTCCCCGCCCCGGACGGGGCAAAGCCGTGCGGCGGGGTTCAGTTGCGAGGGGCTCTGGCATCCTTGGGCCTCTTGGCGGCGAGCAGGCTGATCCCTGCAAGCGCAGCGGAGATCAGGGCGTTCCATCCTGCCATAGACAGGCCGAGGAAGCTCCACGTCACCGCGTCGCACAGGGCGATCCGGACGGCCGGACCGGTGCCCAGCGCCAGCGAGGTCAGGCCTTCCAGGTCCGCGCCCGCGCCGCCGCCGGCGCAAAGCGCCGGCAGGTCCCACCACTTCAGCTCACCCCCGGCATGAAAGCCGGCGGTGATCGCGCCGGTGGCAAAGACGGCGAACAGCAGGAAGGCGGCGATGCGCGGCGTGCCCCGGCGCGACTGACTGATGAGGGCCCAGAGCGTGGCCACGAGTGAGATGGCCACCGCGCCCCAGAACACCTCGCGCTGTTTGAGGCAGAGGTTGCAGGGGCTGAGGCCGGCGAACCGCTCGAACGCATGGGCTGCGCCCAGCATCGCCAGCGAAATCGCCAAGGCGAAGGCGGTCCACCAACGGGTCAGGAGACGATAGGCGCTTCTCATAGTCTCGTTCTTAGACCGACCCTGAGCGTCCGTCGATCCAATCCTCCCCCATCGGGGGAGGTGGCGCAGCGCGCCTTCGCGACGTGACGGAGAGGGCCCACGCCACACTCGGCGTCCGGAGCCGGCCCCCTCCACCATTTCATGGTCCCCCTCCCCCGACGGGGGAGGATCACAGAAGCTTCAGCGCAAGGAATCCGCCGACCAGCAGGACAAGGGCGATCACGAACGACAGGACCAGCCGCTTCTCGACGATCGCCAGCATGGACGGTCCCCAGGTCTTGAGAATCCAGGCCTCGAGGAAGAACCGCCCCGATCGGGTGATGGCCACGGCCAGGATGAACAGACCCAGATGGAAATGGGCCATGCCGGCGGCGATGGTCACCAGCTTGAACGGGATCGGCGTCAGGCCCTTGCCCAGGATGACGAGGAAGCCGTTCGACGCGAACCATGACTGATAGACGCTCATGTCCATGCCGTGGCCGAAGAACTCGAGCAGCCGCACGGCCACCGGCTCCAGGAAGACGCCAATCGCATAGCCCAGCAGTCCGCCCAGCAGCGATGCGATCGAACAGACCGCCGCATAGCGATAGGCCCGATCCGGCCGCGACAGGATCATCGGCGCCAGCATCACGTCCGGCGGGATGGGGAAGAACGACGCCTCGGCGAAGGACACCACCGCCATGGTCTTCTCGGCATAGGGCTTGCGCGCCTGTTCGAAGACCCAGTCGTAGAGTTTGCGCAGCATGAGCGTCCCCGGAGATCGACTCCAGCCCTAGCAATGAACGGGATCGCCGGTCCATCCGCCTCGGCGCCGCATCGTCGGTCTTTCCATCGTGATCATCCCCGACTTGGCTTGTCGTCCCGGCACCACTAGGTTCCGCGCCAATCGACCGGCCCCGCCCTCAAAAAGCATGATCTGGTCCCGCAACATTGCAGGAGACGCCCCATGGACGATCTGACCGCACGCACGGCTGACGCCACCATTCCCGCCTACGAGAACCCGCTGGGCGTCGACGGCTTCGAATTCGTCGAGTTCACCGGCCCCGATCCCCAGTCGATGATCAAGCAGATCGAGGTCATGGGCTTCGTCCAGACCCATGTGAACCCGAAGAACGGCGTCGTGCGCATGAAGCAGGGCGACATCACCTTCCTGGTCCATACGAAGCCGGAAGGTCACGCCGGCGAGTTCGCGCGCGATCACGGCCCCTCGGCCAACGGCATGGCCTTCCGGGTCAATGATGCGAAGAAGGCCTATGACGAGGCCGTCGCCCGAGGCGCCCATCCGGCCGACGCCCACGACGGCGGGGCCCTGGGCGAAGGGGCCTATGTCCTGCGCGGCATCGGCGGGTCGCTGCTCTATATCATCGACGCCTATGGCGAGACCGGCTCCCTCTACGACAGCTGGGACGAGATCGAGGGCTGGGAGGAGGCCGAGCGCAAGAACAACGTCGGCCTGCACCTGCTGGATCACCTGACCCACAATGTGAAGCGCGGCCAGATGCGGACCTGGTCCGGCTTCTACGGCGACATCTTCGCCTTCGAGGAGCAGAAATATTTCGACATCAAGGGCAAGGCGACAGGCCTCTTCTCCCAGGCGATGATCGCGCCCGACCGCGCCATCCGCATCCCCCTGAACGAGAGCCAGGACGACAACTCCCAGATCGAGGAATATCTGCGTCGCTATAACGGCGAGGGCATCCAGCACATCGCCCTGGCCACCGACGACATCTTCGCCACCGTCGAAACCATGCGCGAGCGCGGCGTGGTGTTCCAGGACACGATCGAGACCTATTTCGAACTGATCGACAAACGCCTGCCCAACCACGGTCATGACGTCGAACGCATGCGCAGGAACCGCATCCTGATCGACGGCTCGGACGAGGAGGGCCTGCTGCTCCAGATCTTCACCCAGGACACCTTCGGGCCGATCTTCTTCGAGATCATCCAGCGCAAGGGCAACGAGGGCTTCGGCAACGGCAATTTCCAGGCCCTGTTCGATTCCATCGAGCTGGACCAGATCCGTCGCGGGGTCATCAAGGTCGACGCCAATTAAGATCGCGCCTCCCTCCTGGCTGCCGTTCCTCGGCCCGCTCGTCGCGGCCGTGGTCGGGGGCCTGATCGGACAGTGGCTCCAGATGGGCTTCTGGCCCGTCCTGGCCGGCGCCCTGATCGGCGGCTTCGCTCCGATCCTGGCCTATCGCGTCTGGAAATGGTCGCATCACAAGCGCGAGCCGTAGGTGTCAGACCTCGACGAGATCCAGCCTGCGTTCCACGCGCTCCATACGCCGTTCGAACATGTCCATGCGGCGGTTCATGCCGGCCATATTCTCTTCCATGCCGGTTACCCGCACCTTGATCAGATGCATGTCTTCCTTGATGGCGGAGACATCTGTTTCAACACGACCCAACTGGTGCTGGATTTTCTGGAGCAGCGGCACGACGATGTCGGTGACCTCGGACATAGCCAAAATATAGCGCGAACAGGGATGACACGCCAATGCACAATCTAAAGACGCGCTCGCTCGCGATGTTCGCCGCCTTGGCTCTCGCCTCCCCCGTCGCCGCGCAGGACCGCCCCCAGTGGTCCTTCGCCATTCACGGCGGAGCGGGCGTCATCGAGCGCGCGAACCTGTCGCCGGAACAGGACGCCGCCTATCGCGCCGCCCTCACGCGGGCGCTGGAGGCCGGCGCCGAGGTCCTTCGCAACGGCGGCGAGGCGCTCGACGCCGTCGAGGCCGCGATCCAGCTGATGGAGGACGATCCCCTGTTCAACGCCGGACGTGGGGCCGTCTTCACCGCCGCCGGCCGCAACGAACTGGACGCCGCTGTGATGAACGGCTCGGACCTGACCGCCGGCGCCGTGGCCGGCCTGACCACCACCCGCCACCCGATCGCCGCCGCCCGCGCGGTGATGGAGCAGTCGCCCCACGTCATGCTGATCGGCTCGGGCGCCGACGCCTTCGCGGCCTCGCAGGGGCTGGAGCAGGTCGATCCCTCCTTCTTCTTCACCGAGCGCCGCTGGCAGGGGCTGGTGAAATTCCTGACCGACAACACGCTGCCGATCCCCGAACGGCCCGCCGGCGCCCCGCCCGCCGGCATGGCCTCGCTGGAGCCCGCCCCGCCCCTGAACGAGCGCAAGTTCGGCACCGTCGGCGCCGTCGCTCTCGACAGTCAGGGCCACCTCGCGGCCGGCACCTCCACCGGCGGCACGACCGGCAAGCGCTGGGGCCGGGTCGGCGACGTGCCGGTGATCGGCGCGGGGACCTATGCGTCCAACCGCGACGGCTGCGCGGTTTCCGCGACCGGCGACGGCGAATTCTACATCCGCGCCTCGGTGGCGCGCGACATCTGTTCCCGCATCGCCGACGGCGCGACCGGTCAGGTCGCAGCCCAGGCCGAGGTCGACGACGCCCTGTCGCTGGGCGGATCCGGCGGGGTCATCGTCATGGACGCGCAAGGCCGCCCCGCTTTCGCCATGACCACCACCGGCATGTACCGCGGCTCCATCCGCGCCGACGCCCCCGCCGAGGTCGCCATCTACGGCGACGAGCAATGACGGCGCCGCGCCCCGAAGTTTCCGGCGTCCTCGCCCCGCCGCCGCTGATCTTTATCGGCTTTCTGATCGCGGGCTGGGGTCTGGGCCGCCTGGTCGGCGAGCCGTCTCTCGGCCTCGACGCCCCGATCCGGCGCGGCCTCGCCATCGCCGGCCTGGTGATCGGCCTCGGGATCGAGGGCTGGGCCGTCGGCCTGTTCCGCCGCGCCCGCACCGCCCCCGAACCATGGAAGCCGACCACGGCCCTGGTCACCGACGGCGTCTATCGATTCACGCGCAACCCCATCTACCTGGGCTTCGCCGTCACCTTTCTGGGCCTGGCCATCGGCCTCGACAGTCCCCTGACGATCCTGTTCCTCCTGCCCTGCCTCGTCGTGATCGACCGCTTCGTGATCCAGCGCGAGGAACGCTATCTGGCGGGTCTGTTCGGCGCCGCCTACGACGCCTACCGCTGCCGGGTGCGCCGGTGGCTGTGACGCGGCCCGACGAACTGACCGTCATGGCGCAGGAGGAGCTCAATGCCGCCTGCGCCCTGACATGGCCCGAGCTGAAGCGGATCACCCCCTGGGGCGACAGTTTCGAAGGCTTTGCCCCATCCGGACGCACGGTCGAGATAGAGCGCCGCTACCTGTGGGCCCTGGATCCCGAGGGCGCCATCATCGTCGAGGTCGAGGTGCGCGATGCTGCGGCCCGCGAAGGCGTCGAGACGCGCGCCATCCTGCACGCCCCCTCCTGAACCGCTGAACCCACAACCTTCACCTTGCGCCATTAACCTTTTCCGTGGTCAGGCGCTGGCCCCTGCGCCATGATCGCACGGCGTTCGGCGACAGTGGGGGAACGGGCCTTGTATCCATCGGATTTCGAAGCAGCCGACGCCGTCTTCACCCCGAACCAGGACAACCTGTTCCTGGGCCTGCCGCCCCTGCTGGCCCTGATCCTGTTCCTGCTGTTGCTGGCCATCGCGGCGGGCATGTTCTTCCTCGGCCGCTGGCATGCGGACCAGTCAGGCAGCAGTGACGCCGATCGCGCGCCTGACGACATCCACCGCGCCATCCTGCACGCCTCCATGGCCGCCATGGCCGCATCGTCCGACGAGCTGAAGGCGCGCGCCAAGGCCCTGCGCGCCGCTATCGACGATCACCTCGGCCCGGTGCTGGAGGTCGGCAAGGGCGTCAACGGAACAGTCAAGGATCTGGATGCGGCGCTGAAGGGGGAGATCCGGGAGACCAGGCCGGACGACAGGGGCCATGGCCACGGACACGGCGGTGATCATCACCCGGCCGTACAGGCGGGCGTCCCGCCGGTGACGGTGAACCAGATCTTCGTCGGCGGCCCGCCCCCTCCTCCCCATGGGGTCCACGACGACGGCCACACGGCCGAAAAGCCGAATCGTGAGCCGAAGCCCGAGACCCGGCCCATGACCGGCCCGGAACAGGTCGAGGCCCTGTCGAAGGCGGTCCGCGCCTTCCACGACCACTGGTCACGCGGCCCCGAGCGCGTCCGGGAACTGCGCGAGGCGCGTCGCGCCCTGTCGCGCCGCCCGTCATTCGCCGCCCTGCGCGCGACAGACGGGCGGGCGAGGGACCGCCACTGACAGTTTGCAGGCGAGCCGAAAACGCCTAGCCTGAACTCATGAAACTCGCCTCGCTCAAGCACGGCCGTGACGGTCGCCTCGTGGTCGTCTCCTCGGACCTCGCCTGGTTCACCGACGCCTTCCTGATCGCGCCCAGCCTGCAGGCGGCGCTCGACGACTGGGAGCGTTGCGAGCCCAGGCTCCGCGCCCTGGCCGAAAGCCTCGATCACGAGGCCGTGCCGCGCGGACGCTTCCATGAGCGCGACGCCGCCGCCCCCCTGCCCCGCGCCTATCAATGGGCGGATGGTTCGGCCTATGTGAACCACGTCGAACTGGTGCGGAAGGCGCGCGGCGCCGAGATGCCCGCCAGCTTCTGGACCGACCCCCTGATGTACCAGGGCGGCTCCGACCACTTCATGGGCGCCCGCGACCCGATCCTGCTCGCCGACGAAAGCTGGGGCTGCGACCTGGAGGCCGAGATCGTCGTCGTCACCGGCGACGTGCCCCAGGGCATCTCATCTGAGGAGGCGCGCGGCTGTATCCGCCTCGTCGGCCTCGTCAACGACGTCTCCCTGCGCAACCTGATCCCCGGCGAGCTCGGCAAGGGCTTCGGCTTCGTCCAGTCCAAGCCGGCCTCGACCCTGTCGCCCGTCTTCGTCACCCCCGCGGCCCTCGGCGATCGCTGGAAGGACGGCAAGCTGTCCGGCGCCCTGTCAGTCCAGTTGAACGGCAAGGCCTTCGGCGCCGCCGACGCGGGCGTCGACATGACCTTCGACTTCGGCGTCCTGATCGCCCACCTCGCGAAGACCCGCAGCCTGGGCGCGGGCACGATCATCGGCTCGGGCACCGTGTCGAACAAGGGTGCCGACGGGGGCCCGGGCAAGCCGGTCGATCAGGGCGGCCACGGCTATTCCTGCATCGCCGAGATCCGCACCGTCGAAACCATCACCGGCGGCGCGGCCGTGACCCCCTTCCTGAAGCACGGCGACACCGTCCGCATCGAGATGCTCGACGACAGGCATCACTCGATCTTCGGGGCCATCGAACAGGTCGTGCAACCGCTCTGAGGACTCCCTCTCCCCCTGCGGGAGACGGAAACGACTGCGGCGGCTTGCCGCGCTTTCACCCTCTGGGGTAGCGTTCGCCGAGCTTCGGGGAACAACCATGACGCCGCAACAGTACGCACCGCTCATCGCGCTCGTGATCATGCTGCCGCTGATCCTGCTCAGAAACCGCGCGCCCCGGACGCTGCGACCGAAATGGATCTGGGTCACCCCGGCCATCATCGTCCCCCTGATGGGTCTGGCCCTCTGGGGCGCCAGTATGGAGCCCGGTGCCGATCACACGCCGTTTGACGTGACCGCCTGGGCCATTCTCGCCCTCGGCCTCTCGCTCGGCTGCGCGGCGGGCTGGTGGCGCGGCAAGATGACCACCATCCAGCGGGCCCCCGACGGCACGCTGAAGGCCCAGGCCTCGCCCCTCGGCATCATCCTGATCATCGGCCTTTTCCTCGGCCGCAGCACCCTGCGGTCGCTGCTGGAACCCCACGCCGCCGCCTGGCATTTGAATGCTTTGGCCATCGCCGACGCCTTCCTGGTCTTCGTCGTCGGTATGATTGTCGTCCAGCGGATCGAGATGTTCATCCGCGCCCGCCGCGTGCTCGCCGGCGGAACCGACAGCCACGTCGCGGCCGCCCCTGCCGCCTGATCCGTTCCCCAGTTGAGAGTGAGCGTATGCGTCTGAAAGCCCTTGCCTCCCTGATCGCCCTCGCCGGCGCCGGATCCGCCCTGGCCCAGGACGCGACCGCCGACTGGGAAATGGTCCGCCGGCCGGACCAGAAGTCGGTCATGGCCTTCATGCCGATGGACTCCGGTCTGACCGTGGCCTTCCGGTGCGTCGACGGAGTCTATGGCGCGGTGATCGCCGGCCTGCCCCCGGCATCCCGCGGCGCCCGGACCCGTGTGCTGCGGATCGGCATCGGCGACGACGAGCCCCACGAGACCGTCTGGAACGTGACCACCGATCTCACGGTAGCCGTGGCCGACTATCCCGCCCCTCTGGCGCGGGAAGTCCGGGAGGGCGGGCGCGTCAGCATCCTCATCCCCAACGGCGCGGGCGACGGTCGCAACCTTCGCCACGATCTCGAGCTGCCTGCCTCCCCGACCGCCATCGACGAGACCCTGACCGCCTGTGACCGGCCTACGATCGATCCGCGCGACGAACTTCTGCCCGAGATCGAGGAGGACGGCCTGCCGCGCGGCGTGACCTGGGCGCGCGAGCCTCGTCCGCGTTATCCCCGAACCAACTACGCCGAGGGCTCGGCATACTGTCCTGCGTGGTCCAGCCCGACGGCGGGCTGGAACAATGTGTCGTCGAATCCGAGTTCCCGGTCGACGGCGCTTTCGGACGCGCCGCCCTCGCCGCGATCAACAACGCCCGCATCGTCAGCCCGGGCAAAACGCCGGGCCAGTATGCGCCCCGCATGATCGCCTTCCGCAACGTCTTTCGGATGCGATAGCCGATGATCGGAATCCGCATGCCCAGAGCCCTCATCGTCGGCGCGCTGGCACTACTGCTCGCCGCCCCCGCCTCGGCCCAGGACAGCGAAGACTGGGACTTCGGCCACGACGCCGATCGGGACCTGACCATCGCCGCCGTCACTTTCGACAATTTCGGCGTCGCCGTCCGCTGCTTGGACCAGACTCTCAGCGTCGTCGTCTCCGGCGTTCAGGCGGTCGAAGGGGAACAGAACATTCGCTTCTCCATGGCCGACAATGCCGAGGCCGACACCGCATGGGTCGGCTCTCGAAACGGGACCTCCCTGTTCAGCATCTGGCCCGCCTCGATCGCGGCCTTTCTCCGTGAAGGGGGCCGGCTATTCCTCGGAGTATCAGACGGAGAACGGGTGCGCCGCATGGCGGTCGATCTGCCCGCGTCGCCGTCGGCGATCGACCGCGTCTTCGCAGCGTGCGAGCGGGAGATCCCTGGCCGGGGACAAGCGCAGGTCGACAGCGAGAGCCTCGTCGGCCTGCGCTGGCGGGACATCCCCCAGCCGGTCTTCCCGCCCCGGACCGGGTCCGCGTCCGGGATCGCCGCCCTGCGATGCACGACGGATGCCAATGGCGCGCCCCGCGACTGCCGGGTCGAAAGCGAATTTCCGGAGGGCGGAGGCTTCGGCCGCGCCGCCGTTCTGGGCGCGCACCGCAACGGTCGGGTCGCCCTCGCTGCCGGCGCGACAGGCGAGATCGGCGCCCGCTTCATCGCCTTCGTGGTCCGCTACAATGTGGCGTCCATCGAACTCCAACCGCCGTCGCGCCTCGGCAACGATCGCGCGACCAGCCGCCCTCCTGGAAATTAGTTCGGCCGGATCACCTGGCCCGAGAACCGTTCCATCTCTTCTTCCTGCGGCGACATCTGCAGCAGGACCAGGTCCAGACCGGCGGCCTCGAACTCTTCCATCCGCGCACGGACGGTCTCGGGCGTGCCGACGAAGCCGGGGCGCAGACCGCGGTTCGAGACGCTGTACTCGCGGATCTTCAACTCCCGCTCCAGCTCGGTCCCCGACAGCCACTGGTCGAAGTTGGCGAAGCCCGCCGGCGGCGTTCCATCGGCCAGCCCGGGGATGGTCGTGATCCGCTCCAGCTCACGCTCGGCCTCGGCCTCGGTGTCGCGCACGATGGCATAGCCGGCCATGCCGTACGACATCGGCGGCAGGCCGAAACGCTCGCGCCGTTCGCGCATGTCGGCGATCCTGGCCGCGATATGCTCGGGCTCGTCGCCGTGCATGACATAGGCGTCGCAGTGTTTCGCGATCAGGGTCTTGGCCGCCTCCGACTCGCCGCCGGCATAGATGACCGGGCGCGGCCGCTCGGGGGTAGAGGTCGGCTTCGGCTCCACGATCGCGTCCTGCAGCCTGTAGTATTGGCCTTCGAAATCGACGCGCTTCTCGGTCCACAGGCGCGACAGCACGGTCAGCCACTCGGCCGTCCGGCCATAACGATCGTCGTGCTGGTCGAACTGCAGGCCGTAGGATTCCGCCTCCTTGGCCCACCACGACGAGACGACGTTCAGGGCCAGCCGTCCGTTCGAGATCCGGTCGATATTGGCCGCCTGTTTGGCGAACAGGGCCGGCTGGTGGAAGTTCGGACGGACCGCGACCATCAGCTCGATCGTCTCGGTCACCGCCGCCAGCGCCGCCGCCGTGGACCAGGCGTCCAGCGCCGGTGCCTCGATGCCCTTGATGTCGTTCAGGTTGAGCTCGGCGATCAGGGTCAGGTCATAGCCCAGGGCCTCGGACCGCTTGACCAGCCGCGACGCATTCTCCCACGACGCCTCCCGCTCATCGGCGACATTGCGCAGCCAGCCGCCGAAGACGGGGGCCCAGTATCCATACCTCATGCGCGCTTCGCCTTTTCTTCCGCCACAATGTCCTTGAGCCAGTCGACCAGATCGTCATGCGGGTCGAAGCCCAGCACCTCGACCGGTCTGGCGACGAAGTTCGATAGTCCGTTGATGTCGTAAAACAGGACCGACCCGTCCCGGTCGTCGATCAGATATTCGACGCCCCCGACCTCCAGCGCGCCCGCGACGGCCAGCCGCTCGACCGCCTCGATGATCTCGGGCGGCGGCGTCGTCTTCGTCATGGTCAGGGTCGGCGCCCCCGGCCGCACCTGACAGGCGTCGGCGGGGCACAGATCAAAGGCGTCGCCCGGGCTCTCGATATCGATGGCGTATAGATATTTGCCGTTCAGCGTCTCGACCCGCGTGATCTTGCCGTCCCGGCGCGGCGCATATTCCTGGATCAGGGAGAGACCGTTGACCCCGACCGGGCACCATTTCTCGCCCGCCGCCTCGGCCAGCTTTTCGGGGTCGTCATAGCGGGTGATGCCGGCCCCGGCCCCGCCGATATCGGCCTTGACCAGCACCGGATAGCGCAGCCCCTCGGCCGCCCCCGGAATGTCCGCCTGCCGGTGCGCGACCCGCGTCGCCGGCCCCTTCAGGCCCAGCCGGGCGATCAGGGACATCTGCCGTGCCTTGGACGTGTCGATGTTCAGGGCGGAGGCGTTGACCACCCGCGTCCCCTGTCCCTCCCAATGCTCGAACAGGCTCTGGGCGTAAAAGATCGGATGCTCCGGCTCCCGCAGGAAGGACGACATCGCCACCCTCGAGAACACCACCGTCGCCGGCGCCGGCGACCCGGCCGGATCGAAGGTGCTGTCACCCAGCGGGACCTTCACATGGCTGACCCCGTGCCGGTCCAGGGCCGCGAACAGCGGCTCGAACCATTCGGGATGCTCATAGACGATGGCGAGGTCGGCGAGAGGCTCGGTCATGGCGGGGATGTGCGTTACACCATGATGGAACGCAAGGGGCGCAGCTGAGAATCTGGCTCAAGCAGCGAGCGACCGCGTCGCGAGCGGTAGCCCACAAAAAATGGTAGGGTTGCTGTAGCGCGAGGCCTTCCCTCGCTCTACAGCAACCCTGCGGGCCCCGGTGGTGGAACTGGTAGACGCGCCGGACTCAAAATCCGGTTCCGAAAGGAGTGCCGGTTCGACCCCGGCCCGGGGCACCAAATTCTCAGCGCCACCCTCGCCGCACCGGGCGCGCCGCCTCTTCCAGAGCCAGCAGGAACCCGTCCTGTCCGTCGTCGCCGGTCTGGGCGGCCAGCGCTGCGGCCTGCTGGACCAGATGCTCGATCTCCTCGCCCCCGCGGCTCAGCGCCAGCCGCGTCAGGGCCACCGCCCGCGCCCGCAACAGCACCAGGGCCGCCGCCGGATGCCGCCCCTCCAGCCGCGACGCCCACAGCGGAACCTCATCGGCCGAGCCGCGCAGGTCGCCGGCCCGCACCACCACCATCTCCCCCGCCTCGCGCAGCGCCGGCCAGGTCATCAGGAACCTCAGGCCCGCCGTCGCGTCGGGGTAGGCGGCGGCATGGGCGAAAGCGCGGTCCAGGGCGACGACGTCCTCGAAATCGGCCAGTTTGGCGATCTCGGCCCGCAGCGGCGCCTCGGCCAGGGTCCGCTCGAACAGCATCCAGCGCGCATCGCTGGCGCCCTTCGCATCGCCCTCGGCCTCCAGCACGGCGATCTCGGCGGTCAGCCAGTTTTCCGGCGGAGGCGGCGGCGGTTCCGGTTCACGCCGGCCCCAGCGTGACGCCTCGACCGGCCGCGGCCGCGACGCTTCCAGCGCCGCCCGCGCCTCTCCCGCCCGTCCCGCCTCGGCCAGCCGTCGCGCGATCTCGGCCCCGATTTCCGGCTTGCCCCGATCCTCCTCCGGCAGCGAGGAGACCCAGGCGTCCAGGTCGCCCGCCCGGTCCGCCAGCTTCCTCACCACCAGCGCCAGCCGCCCGGTGGGCCTGGGCCTCCCCTGGGTGATCCCGAGCAGCAGGGCCTGCGCCAGGGGCCTGCTCAGCCCCGCCGCCCCGCGCCCGATCCAGCTTCCCCATTCCGACAGTCGCGTATTCAGCGCCTCGATCAGGATCGGCGCCGCCACCTCCGCCCCCGCCAGCGAGGCCGTCGCAGCCAGTTCCGTCGCTGACCCGTCGAACAGCAGGGCCAGCTCGCCCTTTGGATCCTTCACCCGCGCGGCCAGCCCCGGATAGAGGTCGAACCAGGCCACCAGCCGGTCCAGCCCCAGCCGCGCATCCATGGCCGCCAGCCTGTCCACAATGATCCGGCGGACGGTCGCCAGGTCGGCCAGCAACTCCGGCCGCTTCCGCGACGACACCCGGGTCCGGCTACCCGCCAGGGTGTTCAGCCGCTTGTCGATCTCCAGCGCCAGATCGGCCGCACCGACCTCGGCCGCCAGCTCCATGCGCAGCCGCCGCTTCCAGCCCGCGTCCTCGCCCGCCATCTCCATCAGCAGATCGGCCAGACGCGCGTCCCCGAGCGCCTTCAGGTTCGCCGCCGACAGGGTCTTCTTCGCCGTCGCCGGTCTCTTCGCCATGGATCGCCTTCCGTCAGGATCACACAGTGTGCCGAACGGGTCACATCAGCGATAGGTCCGACGTCGTCTGCGGCACAGCGGGAACGCTCCGGTTCGCCGATCATTAATCCGGCAGTCCAAAGGCCCGTCCCATGATTGCTCTGACCCTCGCCCTCGCCCTGTTCGCCGACCCCTCGCTGGGCCAGCTCACCCGCGCGGCGCTCACCGTCGAACCCGCGTCGATGACGGCGCTCGAACCCGCTCCGGCGCCGCTGCTCCAGAGCGTTGCGGTTACCCTGGAATGCACGGCCTTCGCCGACGGCCGCGTCGGTGAATGCGCCGTTCTGGAAGAGACCCATCCCGGCATGGGCTTCGGTGACGCCGCCATCGCCCTGATGGCGGATGCGACGACCGACCGGTCCGCGGTCGATCACAGGTTCGCCCGCACCATCCAGTTCATGCCCTAGCCCCTGCGTCGCAGCCGTCATCTCGCAGTTGCGAAAAGTTACAGACTGGCCGGTTGCGGGCCGGCGCCTCAACGCGCATCTGGACACGATGACCTCAGCCACAAACGAAATCGCCAGGCCCAAAGGCCCGGGCTTTCCCGAGTTCGTCTGCATGATCGCCTTGATGATGGCGCTCAACGCCCTGGCCATCGACTCCATGTTGCCGGCCCTGCCCGACATTGGAGACGCCCTGGGCGTCGCGAACGAGAACAGCCGCCAGTGGGTCATCACCGCCTATCTGCTGGGCTTCGGTGCCATGCAGATCGTGTACGGCCCGCTCGCCGACCGGTTCAACCGCAAACCCGTCCTGATGATCGGCGTCGGCATCTATGTCGCGTTCAGCCTCCTCGCCATGCTGGCCCCGACGTTCGAGACCCTGATCCTGGCCCGCATCGGCCAGGGCATGGGCTCGGCCGCGACACGGGTTCTGGCCGTCTCGATCGTGCGTGATCGCTTCTCCGGCCGGACCATGGCGCGGGTGATGAGCCTCAGCTTCCTCGTCTTCCTCGGCGTTCCCGTCATCGCCCCCTCGCTCGGCCAGGCCATCCTTCTGGTCGCGCCGTGGGAGGCGATCTTCGGCGTCCTCGCCTTCGCCGGCGTCGCCCTGATGATCTGGGCCGGCCTCCGCCTGCCCGAGACCCTGCACCCCGAGGATCGCCTGCCGATCGAGGCGCGTCGCGTCGCACTCGCCTTCAGGGAGGCCGTCACCAACCGCATCTCCATCGGCTACACCCTGGCCATGACGGCGATCACCGGTGCCCTGTTCGCCTTCATCAACTCCTCGCAGCAGATCTTTTTCGACGTGTTCAAGGCCCCGGGCCTGTTCACCACCGTCTTTGCCCTGATCGCCGGCGGCATCGCCATCGCCTCCGTCATAAACGCGAAACTGGTCGAGAAACTGGGCTCGCGGATGATCGGCCACACGGCCCTGCTGGGCTTCATCACCTTCGGCGCGATCCATCTCATGGTCACCCTCTCGGGCCACGAGACGATCTGGACCTTCGGCATTCTTCAGGCCTGCACCATGTTCTGCTTCGGACTGCTGGCCGGCAATTTCGGCTCGATGGCGATGGAGCCGATGGGCCATATCGCCGGCACGGCCTCCTCGGCCCAGGGCTTCATCTCGACCATCATCGGTTCGCTGATCGGCTTCGCCATCGGCCAGGCGTTCGACGGCACGGTCGTCCCCATGACTCTCGGCATCACATCCTGCGGGATCGTCGCCCTCGGCTTCGTCCTGCTGGCGGAGCGGGGCAAGCTGTTCGTCGCGCGCAACACGATACCGGTCACCGCCGGGTAGGACTTGATCTCGCCGCGCTTTCGAGGCTCCCTCCGCGCCAAACCGTTTCGGAGTACGCCTCGATGTCCCGCGCCCGCCTTCTCATCATGGTTTCCACCGCCGCCCTGCTCGCCGCCGTCGCGGCCTGCGGGCAGTCGGATACGAAGTCCGACATGCCGCCCCTGCCCGCCTCGGCCACGGCCCCGGTGACCTTCGAACGCGACATCCACTCCTGGGCCCAGCCCGCCATCGCCCGGGTCAACCATGTCGATCTGGACCTGGTCGCCGACTTCACGGCGAAGACCCTCAGCGGCACGGCCACCCTCGACGTCACCGGCGAGCCCGGCGCGACCCAGGTCATTCTCGACATCAAGAACCTCGAGATCCGCTCCGTCGCCGACGACAAGGGCAATCCGCTTCAGTTCGCCCTCGGCGCCGAGGATCCGATCAAGGGCCAGGCCCTGACGGTCACCGTCCCCGCCTTCGAGCCCGGCAAGGTGCAGAAGATCGTGGTAACCTATTCCACCCGCCCTGACGCCGCCGCCCTCCAGTGGCTGACCCCGGCCCAGACCGCCGGCGGCCGGCAACCCTTCCTGTTCAGCCAGGGCCAGGCCATCCTGACCCGCACCTGGGTCCCGACCCAGGACAGCCCCGGCATCCGCCAGACCTATTCGGCCAAGATCACCGTCCCCGAGGCCCTGACCGCAGTCATGTCCGCCGAGATGCTGACCCCCGACGGCGAGCGCGCCGCTGACGGCATGCACGCGTATCGCTTCCGAATGACCAATCCGGTCCCGCCCTATCTGATCGCGCTCGCGGTCGGCGACCTGAAGTTTGCGTCCGAAGGCGCCCGCGTCGGCGTCTGGACCGAGCCCGGCCGTCTCGACGCCGCCAAGGCCGAATTCTCCGAAATGGGCCAGTTGGTCGACGCCGCCGAGGCCCTCTACGGTCCCTACCGCTGGGGCCGCTACGACCTGCTGATCCTGCCGCCCTCCTTCCCGTTCGGCGGGATGGAGAACCCGCGCCTGACTTTCGCCACCCCGACCGTGGTCGCCGGCGACAAGTCGCTGGTCTCGCTGGTCGCCCACGAACTGGCCCACTCCTGGTCCGGCAACCTCGTCACCAACGCCACCTGGGCCGACATCTGGCTCAACGAGGGCACGACCACCTATTTCGAGAACCGCATCATGGAGGCGGTCTACGGCCGCGACCGCGCCCTGATGCTCCAGGTCCTGGGCTGGAACGACCTGCAGTCGTCGCTGGCCGACATGGCCCCGCTCGATACCCGCCTGCACGTCGACCTCGACGGTCGCGACCCCGACGACGGTCTGAACGACATCCCCTATGAAAAGGGCGCCGCCTTCCTGCGCACGATCGAGCGGATCGTCGGCCGCGAGCGCTTCGACGCCTGGCTGAAGGGCTATTTCGAGCGTAACGCCTTCAGGCCCATGACCGCCGGCGGCTTCCTGGTCGATATCCGCGCCAATCTGGTGCGTGGCGATTCCGCGCTGGAGCGTGAACTGCAGCTCGACAACTGGGTCTATCAGCCGGGCCTGCCCTCGAACGCCCAGGCCCCGGTCTCGACCGCCCTGACCGCCGTGGACACGGCCGCCGACGCCTTCTTCGCCGACAAGGGCCCGGCCTCGGCCATCCCGTGGAGCGGCTGGTCGACGCAGGAGCGCCAGCATTTCCTCGCCTGGCGTCCTGAAGGCGCCGCCGCGACCCGGCCGTGGCTGACCAACGCCCAGCTCGCCGATCTGGAAACCACCCTGAACCTGCGCGCCGAAGGCAATGCCGAGGTCCTGTTCCAGTGGCTCCAGATCGCCGTCGCCCATCGCTACCAGCCGGCCGTTCCGACGCTGGAGCGGTTCCTGACCTCGCAGGGCCGCCGCAAATTCGTCCTGCCGCTCTACACCTCGCTGTGGGGCCAGGGCGACTGGGGCCGTCCCATCGCGACGCGCGTCTATGCGACGGCGCGGCCGGGCTATCACCCGGTCACCACAGGATCGGTCGACAACGTGGTCGGGGTTCCGGCGGCTTGATCCTGCCCCTCTCCCCTTGCGGGAGAGGGAGCCCGCGCACGGCGGCGACAGCCGTCGTCCTGGCGCGGGCGGGTGAGGGGTCACACTGACCGTTACTCCGACCGCCCGCGTGACCCCTCATCCGTCAGCCTTCGGCTGCCACCTTCTCCCGCAAGGGGAGAAGGAATGGGCCCCATACCCATCAACGGATCGGCCGAATCTGCCTTTGAAATCAACGGTCGGAATTATTCAGAGGCCTTATCCCAGCCGCTCCCGAAAACCGTGAGACACTGGTCGCGGTCTTTGACATCGCCATCACGCCCCCCAGCCAGGTAGACTCTACGGACTATCTGGACTCCAATTTCCGGAGTCCGGACGCCTTCCCGGACACTTCGAACGCTTCGGGCGGTGTTCTGGAGTCCGGGCCATCTCCACTCCGCCAAACCTTGACCTTCGCGCGCCAATCCCCGCAACTCCGCCGTCCGATTTCCACCAGCCCGGTGACCCCATGCTCCGCTCGTTCCTGACCGCCGCCGCCCTCGCCGCCCTCGCCCTCCCCGCACAGGCCCAGGACCTGCTGATCCGGGGCGGAACCATCCACACCGGCAATGACGCCGCCCCGACGGCCGAGGTCGTGATCGCCCGCGACGGCCGCATCGCCTGGGTCGGGGCCGCCGCCGATGCGCCCTCGACCGAGGGTCTGACCGTCATCGATCTGGACGGCGCCACCCTGTTCCCCGGCTTCACCGACGGCCACGCCCACCTCGACGGCATCGGCTGGCGCGAGCTGACGCTGAACCTCGAGGGCTCGACCTCCGTCGTCGACGCCATGGCCAGACTGACCGCCTGGGCCGAGGCCCACCCCGAGGGTCCGATCATCGGTCGCGGCTGGATCGAGACCCGCTGGCCCGAAAGCGCCAACGGCGCCCGCTTCCTGACCGCCGCCGACCTCGACGCCGCCGCACCCGGCCGGGTCGTTTTGCTGGAGCGCGCCGACGGCCACGCCATCACCGCCTCCTCGCCCGCTCTCGCCGCCGCCCGGATCGATGCCTCGACTGTCGCCCCCTCGGGCGGAGAGATCGCCAAGGGCCCCGATGGACAACCGACCGGCTTCATCGTCGACGCCGCCATGTCCCTGCTCGCGCCCCTGATGCCCCAGGCCGATCCCGAGGCGAAGCGGAACGCCTATCGCGCCGGCTTCCGGGTCGAGGCCCGCTACGGCTGGACCGGGATCCATTTCATGAGCGCGCCCTGGTCCGACATCCCCCTGCTGGAGCAGATGGCCGAGGCCGGGGAGGCGCCGCTGCGAGTCTACAACTCGGTCACCCCCGACGGCGGCGCCGCCCTGATCGCCTCGGGCCCCCGCAGCGTCGCCGACGGACGGATCGTCACCCGCGCCATCAAATACTATGTCGACGGCGCTCTCGGCTCGCGCGGCGCCGCCCTGCATGAACCCTACAGCGACGCCCCCCACACCTCGGGCCTGATGCAGACGACGCGCGAGGACATGGCCCCGCTCTACGAGAACGCGCTGCGCAGCGGCATCCAGGTCGCCACCCACGCCATCGGCGATCGGGGCAATACCGAGGTTCTGACCTGGTACCGCGACGCCATGGCCGCCGTGCCCGCCGGTGAACGCGGCCTTGCCCAACCGCGCTGGCGCGTCGAGCACGCCCAGATCCTGCGCCCCGGGGATGAGCCGATGTTCCGGGACCTGCAGATCATCGCCTCGATGCAGCCCAGCCACGCCATCGGCGACTTCCACTTCGCATCGGCTCGCCTCGGCGACGCCCGCCTGGACGGCGCCTATGCCTGGCACAGTCTGGTGGATCTGGGCGTCGTCGTGGTCGGAGGCTCCGACGCCCCGGTCGAGCGCGGCGATCCCCTGATCGAATTCTACGCCGCCGTCGCCCGCCGCGATCTGGAAGGCTTCCAGGGACCCGACTGGCGCCCGAACGAGGCCGTGGACCGCGCCACGGCCCTGAAGATGTTCACCCTGTGGCCCGCCTTCGCCTCGTTCCGCGAAGACGAGCTGGGCACCATCGAGGTCGGCAAACGCGCCGACTTCACCGCCTTCGACATCGACCTGATGACCGTCCCTGAAGCCGACATCCCCGGGGGCCTCGCCGTCCTGACCGTGGTCGATGGCGAGGTGGTCTATCGGGCGGTGGACTAAGATCCTCCCCCATCGGGGGAGGTGGCGCGGCGCACTTCGCGACGTGATGGAGGGGGCCGACCACGACGGGGGAGGAACAAGAAAAGGGCCGCCCACCTCGCGGTGGACGGCCCCGGTCTTTGAAATCGCAAGCCCCTTTTAGAAGCGGGCGGTCAGGCTGATCGAGGCGCTGGAGCCCAGGTCATACGAGTTGACATCGATCTTCGTCGAACCCAGCTCGATGTATTCCTGATAGTCGGTGCCGAGCAGGTTACGCAGTTCGACGGCCAGACCCAGTTCGCGGCCGATGACGTCGAAGTCCTTGCGATAGACGAAGTCCAGGAAGGCGCCGGGTTCCTGGATCAGATCCGGGTTGCCGGCGATGTTCCGGGCGGAGGTCCGCTCCGAGACGTAGTTCAGGATGAAGGTCGCCTGCGAGCGAGCCATGTCGTCTTCCCAACCCAGTTGCAGGTTGGCGACGTGATCCGACTGACCCTGCAGACGGCTGCCATCGATCACGTAGAAGGCCGCATTCTCGGGCACGCCCAGACCGCTCTGCGTCAGGACCTTGTCGCCGGTCTCAACGGTCACTTCGGAGTCCGAGAAGGTGTAATTGGCCTGCACCAGCCAACGCTTGTTGGCGATGAAGTCCATCCCCGAGTCCGGGAACTCGAAATACTTCTTGGCCTCGATCTCGGCGCCGATGATCCGCGCCCGGGGCGCGTTCAGGAACGTCTGCGAGATGCTCGCGCCCTGATCGACGACGCTGGATTCAACCGGATTTTCCAGGTCCTTGTAGAAGACGCCGGCCGTGATGAACTGCTGGCGGGCGAAGTACCACTCGAAACGGGCATCCAGGTTCATGATCTCGGTATCGACCAGGAACTGGTTGCCGATGAAGGTCCTGTCCGTTTCCGGATCGCGGAACTGCTGTGGCGCCAGTTCGCGGAACTGCGGACGGCCGATGGTCTTGGACGCGGCCAGTCGCAGTTGCATGTCCTCGGCGAAGTTCCAGGTCACGGTGGCCGCGGGCAGGACGTACTGCTCTTGGATCTCGGTGCGGACCAGGCCGGTCGTGCTGCCGAACAGGTCGACCGGGCTGACCGTCTGCTGGCCGTCCTCGTAGCGAACGCCAACGGTCAGGTTGACCAGCGGGATCACCTCGGCCTCGATCTGGCCGTAGACGGCGTTGACCGTCAGCTGGCCTTCGAAGGCGGCGGCGCCGTTCGACCCGGTCACTTCCTCGATCTGGAGGAACGGGCCGATGTTGAAGTCCGAGAACAGATAGTCGACCCGCGATTCCAGCTGGTCGGCCGAAAGCGTGTTGATCGCGTTGAAGCGCAGGCGGCGCTCCTGGGAGTCGCGATTATTGTCATAGCCGGCGACGCCGACCGTGAACTTGGCCTCGCGGTAGTCTGATAGCGGAAGGATATAGCTGAGGTCCGCGCCGCCCGACACAACGTCGTCATCAAGTTCGCTGAACGCCATCGAGTTGGACTGGATCGAATGAACGAAGTTTCCAGCGGCATTCACGCCGTAGCCGAAACTGTTCTCGTAAGGCGCGTCACGCGACGTCTTTGCGTAGGCGGCGCGCCAGTTGAACTCCCAGGCCTCGCCGAAGAAATGGTCGCCGGTCAGCTGCGTCGAAAGAAGCTGACGGACATACCAGGCCGTCAGGTCCGTGCGACGCCGAGCCTGGCCGCCAAGATCGTCGATGCCGTCGACACTCTGCGCTTCCTTGGTCGTGTTGCGGACGTAGAGGTTGGTCCACTTGATCGTGTTGTCGCCACTCTCGAGGCTGAGCGCGCCCAGGAAATTCAGCTGGATGTCGTTCTGGGTCGAGATGAAGTCGTAGTCGTTTGCGAGCACCAGCTTACCGCTGTCGAGGCGGCCGCTGTCGCGCTGACCCTCGCGGGTCCTCGAGCTGTTGTCGTATCCGGCCACGAACACGGCCCCGAGCGTGCCAATACCGGTCTCGGTCGACGCGCCGCCCGTGAAGCCCAGGCCGAAGTTGACCGGGATCTGCTCGCGCTGCAGCAGGCGAAGCGGCGCGTTGACCAGCGACTGGCCCATGCGGCGGAGTTCTGTGGCCGTGAAGTTGGCCGAGTTGATGCGCCTGCCCGAAGCGAAGCCGAGAGCGACCGGACCGGGGATGTCGCGAGTGTCGTCGTCAAAGCCCAGGAAGTCGGTACGCGCGCCGTAGTAGATCAGGCCGTCCTGCGCCGTGGTCTCGGTGTTACCGCCGAGCGAGGCCTTGAAGGTGAAGAACGGATCATTGGGGGTCGAGATCGTCTGCAGGTCGATCAGACCGCCGCCGAACTCGCCGGGATAGTTGGCCGAGTAGGTCTTCTGGACGGTCACGCCGGCCAGAATGTCGGACGGGAACAGATCCAGCGGAATCACGCGCTGCAGCGGCTCGGGGCTCGGCAGGGGCGAGCCGTTCAGCAGGGCCGAGGAGTAACGCTCGCCCAGGCCGCGGACATAGATGAAGCGGCCTTCCACGATCGACAGGCCGGTCACGCGGGTCAAGGCCTCCGCGGCGTTGGAATCGCCGGTGCGGGCCAGGTCTTCCGCGGTCAGGAAGGCCGCGACTTCCGGGCTCTCGCGGTTCGGCTCGGGAATGTAGCGGCCGAGGACGACGATCTCGTCGACCTGGGTCGATTCGTCCTGCGGTTCAGCCGGCGCCGCGACCTGGGCGGGAGCTTCGGCCGGAGCAGTTTGAGCGTAGGCGAGCCCCGGCGCGATCAACGCGCTGGTGGCCAGCAGGACCCCGCTCAGGGTCAGGGAGAGCGTCTTCATGATCTGCGCCTTGAAGGGGGTTCAACGAAAGGGACGGCGAAATCGGGGCGGCCCGCAAGGACCGCCCCGGCCTTCGTCATCAGCAGGTCGAACCGGCCGCCAGACCGCAGGTCCAGCCGAGGTACCAGGTGTCGGCGGTGTTCCGCACGGCGCCGATGTAGGTCACCGACGTGAAGAACGGATACAGGGCGTTGCCGTTGGTCGCCACGACGGCCGTCTCGTTGGCGCCGTTGATGAAGGTCAGGCCGTTGTTGGTCATCGTCGCGCCGGCCGGGGCCGTCATCGTCGAGGTGCCGGCGGCCGTGTTGTTCACGTTGGTGGCCGAGATGAACACTGCGGCGGTGGCCGCCGCGTTCACGTTCGAGTCGTCTTCGTAGGGACGCGAGCAGGCGAAGTAGACCGAGCGGAAGATCGGAGCGTTGGTGACCGTCTGGGCGTCGTCGATGTCCAGGCAGGCGGCGGCCGAGGTCGTCGGGTTGGTGAACACCGAGTTGATGACCGTCGGCTGGGTGCCGGTGTTCATCGTGATGAGCGCGTCAGCGGCCACAGCGGCGTTACGGCCGACGATGGTGAAGTTCGAGACCTTGGGCTGGGCGAAGAAGGCAGTGCCCGACGGAGCGGCCGACCATTCCAGGCCACGGCTGCCGTTGGTCACGGCCGTCGGCTTCTGGGTGATGATGCCGAACTGGGCTCCACCGCGCCAGCCGGTGTCGGTGTCCAGACCGTCGTCGTCAGCGCCGTTGATGACGATGTTGCGCAGGTTGACGGTGCCGCCGAAGATTTCGATGCCGTCGTCCGACGAGTTGTAGGACTGGAAGAACTCGACCGTGGTGCCCGAGCCGACGCCGGCCAGGGTCAGGGCCTGCAGTTCGTTGTTCGGCGACAGTTCGAAGCCCGAGAAGTTGACCTGCACGTAGCGCAGGCGGCCCGAGTTGTCGGCGAGGGTGTTGCCGCCGTAGTTGGCGCTGGTGCCCTCGACCTGACCGACGCACGAGGCGTTCGGGGCCGTGACGCCCGCCGGGCAGACGGCGGTCGGCGCGCGGCCGGCGATGACGAGGCCGCCCCACTGGCCTTGCGAGCTCAGGTTGGTGGCGCCTTCGACGTTCTGGCGGCTGGTGAAGATGATCGGCTGGGTCGCGGTGCCTTCGGCGAAGATCTGTGAACCGCGGTTGACCAGCAGGTAGTCCGAACCGCCCGAGGCGAAGACCTTCACGCCCGGATCGATGGTCAGGATACCCTGGACGCTGCCGGCGACCGGAGCGGCCGGATCGGCGCCGCGGTCGGTGCCGACCTGGGTGCGACCCGAGATGGCGTAGATGGTGCCAGCGCGGACCGACAGGGTCAGCGAGCCCGAGATCGTCTCGGGCAACTGGCAGGCGCGCAGGGTGCCGCCGGCGACGGTGCCGACATTGGTCAGGCCCGTGGGGCAGTCAGCGGCCGGGGTGCCGGGCGGGAGCGGGGTGGGGCCTGTGCCGCCACCCGTGCCGCCGCCGGAGCCGAAATCGCCCTCGCCGGGGGACGCCACTTCGGCGGAGCCGCAGGCGGCCAGCGCCATCACGGCCGCACCGGCCATCAGAACCTTGGTCAGACGAAGCATCGATATCCCCTCGGGTTGGAAACGGGTTGATCGCCGCCGCATCGTTCCGACACGATCTGGCGATCCCGTCGCCGCCTTTAGGACTTCAATGCAAAGTTCAAATGACAGAAAAACGTGCAATTATTACAGTCGATCCGGATACGGACTTATGTTCTCCAAACATTTGTAACGAATACTCTACGTCGCGCAGATGACAAAGACTCTGATGTCGGAGTGAATGTCACAGGATTGGAGAAATCGGCCCTGCGTCAGTCCGCGCTTGAGCGTCCCGCGCATTCCGCTAGGCTGGCGCCAGCTTCCGCGGGCGTGATGTAGTGGTAGCCTGAAAGCTTCCCAAGCTTTTCGTGCGGGTTCGATTCCCGCCGCCCGCTCCAATAAATGGTTGTTTTTGAGGCATAATCTGAAATAAATTTGATCCGCCTACGGATCATATTTGGCTGTTTTGGACGAGCGATTCCCAAAACCATTTCGGCGTGTTTTTAGTTGGAATGGCTTTGTGAGTTCATGGAACGCGCGGCTAAGGGCGCACCGATCAGTGTGGCGTGACACCTTCGTCGAAATATCGCCGTTTGACTTAGCGGTAGGAGGCTGTCAGTCGGCGACCCATCTCTTCGGCCGTTGCGGCGGGGATCGGCCACCGCAACGCGTCAGCGTCGGACGGCAGATCGAAGTAGCCAGCTTCAAACTCAACTTCGCGGAACAGCCACGGATCGCGAGCGATCTCGGCGCCGAGCCAATCGTCGCTCACCCATGGGCTTCGACGTTCAACCCCCTTGTCGCCCATCAGTGCGCAGAGTCCGATCAAGGGGTATTTCATGCGGTTTCTTTCCTCGTTGCTGGCCGTCGCCAACTTACGGACCGTCGACGGCTTCGTTGACCCGACTGCATCGACCGACGCTCTTGTCATCGAGACAGGGCCAGGCGGTTTTTGCGCGACTCGGGCTTCGGCTTCGAGCCTTTGGATCCGTTCGGCGATTCCCATGACGATGGTCTGACGATCCACGTAGATCGCGAGCAGCTTCTCGACCCGTTCCTCGTCCCATCCGAGTACGTCAGCAATTTCTGGAGCGGTCAGCCCTGCTCGCCGAAGACGCGTTGCGAATGTACCCCGAGCATCATGCAGATGTTTGGTAACCCTGGGAGATGATGCCTTCTGCGTATCGCTGACCCGAGTTGAGAGGCCCGAGTACTTCCAGCTACGGCCTAGAGCACTTTGCGACCTGATTGAATCTCCGGGGATTCCCAAGGGAGCCGGGTTCTGATTCAACATTCCTGCTGGAGGCGGAGGCCAGCATGAATGAGCAAGGCGCTTTCGGTGGATC
>NZ_JAFCWQ010000013.1:0-90799 GCF_049897665.1 Brevundimonas sp. TWP2-3-4b1
CGTCGTCGCCAAGATCGTCGAGTAGTCAACACGACGGCCCGAATGGGCTGACTGAACGAGGCCCCGGAGCAATCCGGGGCCTTTTTCTTTGCCCTTCTCCCCCTGCGGGAGAAGGTGGCCGAGCGAAGCGAGGTCGGATGAGGGGTCACGCTGACGTCAGATGTCAGCGCTGCTCAGGCCCATTCCAGCCTCTGTACGACCCCTCATCCGTCAGCCCCCCGATCAAGTCGGAGGGCTGCCACCTTCTCCCGCAAGGGGAGAAGGGAACCTGCCATACCCATCAACGGATCGTCCGAATTCCCCAATCGAAACAACACTCGGCTCTATTGAGAGCCCTTATACCCATCACCCCCTGAAACGGCCTCACACTGTCCGGTCCTTGAGCGGAGGCGCGGATATGGATGATCAGGCGACAAACACCGGCCGACAGGTCGTTCCTGAGGAGGTCTGGGAGACGGTGAAGGCGGACTATCTCGCCGGTCTGTCTGGGCCCGACTGCTGCCGGCGGCACGGTGTGAGCCTGTCGGCCTTGCGCAACCGGGCGGCTCGCGAGGGTTGGCGGCGCTCGGACCAGCCCTGGATCCCGCCTCAGTCGCTCGATCCCTGGGACGAGGGCCGTATTCTCGAAGAGCGTATTTGCGGAAATCTCGACCTGATCGAATGGGGCGAACTGTCGGGCGTCGCCGAGGGGCGGATGATGCGCGCGGTCCTGCGCGGGGATTCGGCCGAGTTCATGCGCTGGCACAAGGTTGCCGAGATCATCGACGTGCGCGAGGCCGAACTGCGCCATCGGGCCGAGGAGGAAGAGGTCCGCAAATACCAGATCCGCCAGCGCGCCCGCGATATCGAGGCCGAGGAGGCCGAACCGGACTCTTGGGACTATCTGGACTCTGAATTCGCGGAGAGCCTGGAAGACCAGGGCCCGGTGAGGGGTTTCCACATTACCCGGGATGGCGAGTTGGTGCGCGTGAAGCCACGCGAAGTGGACGACGCGGATCTCTCCTCCCCATCGCTGCGCGACGAGGAGGAGACAGGGCCCGGGTAACGCCATCAACCGTTCGGCTTGCCCGTCGCAGGGTCCGTCGCCGTCTCGCCGGAGTTGCTCGATCCCTTCGATCCCACGGGTTCGGTCGCCGGACGCGGCGGCTGGCCGTCGCCGGCGGGGCGCTGGTTCTCGTTCTCGGTCTCGCGCGGCGGTCGGGCGGGGTTGGTCATGCTCAAGCTCCTGATGGCCGACACAACGCGCCAGACGCGCGGCGGCTCCAGGGCAGGCTTTTGTTCACCATGCCATTACACCGTCGCGAAACGGGAGGTGGGCTAGACCTGAGACAGGAACGCGCCTTGCTCATGGGCGTGGGTCGGAGACTTGCATGCCCGGAACGCTAAAGATCGAGGTCGTCAAGGCGGACCAGTTGACGGTCGCGGACCGGGTGCTGTGGCGCGCCATGGTCGAGGCCAACCCCGATCTCGCCAGCCCCTATTTCCGCTGGGAGTTCACCGAGATCGCCGCCCGGATCAGCCCCAACGCCGCCGTGGCGATCTTCAGCCGGGGCGGGCGCACCATCGGCTATTTCCCGCACCAGCGGCGCGGATCGGCGATCCAGCCGCTCGGGGCGCCCATGAATGACTATCACGGCGTCATCGCCATGCCGGGCGAGGCGCCGTCGCTGGCGACTGTCGCGGCCCTGCTGAATGCGCCCAGGCTGAACGTCTCGGCCTGGGTCGGACCGTCGGGCGCCGGTGAGCCGCGCGACACCCTGATGACGGTCACGCCCGAGGAGGGGTTCGACGTCTGGTACGTCGAGCGTCGCCAGACCTGGGGCAAATATTTCAAGGACAAGGAACGAGCGCGCCGCAGCCTCGAGGCCGAGCTGGGGCCGATCCGGGTCCAGCGCGGCCTGACCGATCCGGCCCTGCTGGATCAGCTGATCGGGCTGAAGCGCGACCAGTATGTCCGCACGGGTCGGCACGACATCTTCGCCTGCGGCTGGACGCGTGATCTGCTGAACGCCCTGATGGCCTCGAAGCATGAGGATTTCGGCGCCTCGATGGCGGCGCTGTGGGCCGGGGACAGGCTGACCGCCATTGAATATTCGCTGCACGCCGGCGACCGCTACCATTTCTGGTTCCCGGCCTATGAGCCTGCGCTGGCGCGCTGCTCGCCCGGCATCCTCCTGACCATGGACACCATGCGGCTGGGCTGTGACGCCGGGTTCCGGGTCTTCGACTTCGGCTTCGGCGGCGAGGGCTACAAGAAGTATTTCTGCAACGCGACCCAGACGGTGCGCGAGGCGGTGATCCTCAAGCCAGGCGTCGGCTCCATGCTGTCTGACGCGGCCGTGGGCCTTTTGAACACCGCGGCGGGCGGCAAGGGCGAGCGCCTGCGCACCAGCGTGCGGCGTCGCTGGGCCGCCATCGAGGCCTGCGAGACTACATCCGCCAACCGCCTGATGGGTGCGGTCGCCGCCGCTGGCGCGGCCATGAAAAAAGTTACGAGCGCCCCCCAGGCCGCCTGATCGAGATGAGCATGAGCCAGACCCCCAGCCAGACCCGGCGCACCCGCTATCCCGGCCCGATCGATCAGGCGAAGAAGCACCCGCACGCCCTCGTCGATCAGGGCTTCGCCACCGACGAGGCGCTGGCGGAGATCCTGCACCGCTATCCGGCCGAACTGTTCGACATCAATCTGTACGACTACGACGACGAGGGTCAGGTCAGCCTTCGCACCGGCGCGCGCGGCGGCCTGTCGGGCGACCAGCTTCTGGCGGCGATCCAGGCCGGGCGTCTTTGGGTCAACCTGCGTCAGGCCCAGGCCGGCTGTCCCGACCTGTGGAAGGCCGCCATGGGCGAGTTCGCCAGGATCCAGGCCACCTATCCCGGCATGAAGGCCGTGACCAACGCCGGCCAGCTGATCATCTCGTCGCCGGTCGCCAGGGTGCCCTATCATTTCGACGCCGCCGGGGTGGTGCTGTTCCACCTGCGCGGCAGGAAGCGCCTCTTTATATACCCGGGCGACGAGGCCCATCTGCCGGAGACGGCGATGGAGCAGGTCGTGGCCCGCCAGACGACCGAGGAACTGCCCTACACCCGCGCCTTCGAGGCGGACGCCCAGGTCATGGACCTGGAGCCGGGCGAGGCCCTGACCTGGCCGCTCTATGCGCCGCACCGGGTCGAGAATCTCGACAGGTTCTGCGTCAGCCTGTCCATGGATTTCCAGACCTGGCCGACGCGGTTCCGCAACGGCGCCATCTACACCAATGCCGTGATCCGCAGCCGGGGAGGGCGTCCGCGCTTTACCGACGCCATGTCCACGCCGGAACTGGCCGCCCGCTGGGCCGCCTCTCTGGCCCTGCGTCGCGTCGGTGGCCTCAAGAGCCGGATCGAGCATTTCGAGCGCGATTTCACCCCTGAAGTCGGCGCGGCCGACGGGGCGGGGGCCTTGCTGGCGTGACAGACTTCTCCCTCCCACTCGGGGGAGGGAAACCTTGGACCCGGATTAATTCGAGGTCATGACGTCGAGTTAAAATGACTTCCGTTCATCGCGGGATCAGGTTCGCCTCAACTTCAGGAGAGGAACCCACGTCATGAAAGCTTTCGTCACCGCCGCCGCATCCGTCGCCCTGCTGGCCGCCCTAGGCACCGCAGCCCCGGCCTCGGCCAAGGCCGACCGCGAAGTCCGCATTCGCTACGCCGCCGCCCGCGTGGTGGTGATCGTCGAGAACCGCACCGACATCGCCGTCGAGATCGAGCCGGGCTCTGGCGGCCTGCCCCTGCCGACCGTGACCCGCGCCGGCGACGAGGTCCGCATCAACGGCAACCTCGGCCGTCGCGCCTTCCGCCGCTGCGAAAGCGGCCCGGCGACCGCCCGTCAGCCGGGGGAGGGCGCGTCCGTGGAGGTGCGCGAGCACGGCCGGGTCAACCTGTCCGCCGCTCCGCTGATCGTCGTCCGCACCCCGCCGGCCGTGGACATCTCCATCGAAGACTCGGCTGTGTTCGGCTCGATCGGTCGCGGCGCCACCTCGATCGAACTGGGCAGCGGCGGTTGCGGCGACTGGACCGTGGCCAACACCGCGGGCTCGGCCGACCTGTCGATCGGCGGATCGGGCAGCATCCGCGCCGGGACCTCGACCAGCCTGGAAGCCTCCATCGGCGGCTCGGGCAACATCACCGCCGGCGCGACCGGCTCGCTCGACGCCTCCATCGGCGGTTCGGGCACGATCACCGTCGCCAGCGCCACCGGCGAGGTTGATGCGGCCATCGCCGGCTCGGGCGACATCTGGATCAACGGCGGCAGGCCCTCGTCGGTGGATGGCTCCATTGTCGGCTCGGGCGACATCACCATCACGGGCGATGCCGGCCCGCTGGACGCTTCCATCGCCGGCTCGGGCAACATCACGGTCACAGGCACGGTCGCCAGCCTGGACGCCAGCCTGTTGGGCAGCGGCGACGTCCGCGTGGGTCGGGTCACCGGCTCGGTCTCCCAATCCGTCAGGGGTGGAGGCCGGGTGAGAATCGGCAACTGAGCCTCCTGAACTCAGTCTGCTGAAAGCGACGGCCCGGGCGAGTGGAACCGCCCGGGCCGTCATACTGTCCAACGGGAGCTGACCGGCGAGAACTGCTCGTCTCCGAAACGAGAGAAAGTCGCCCGGATCGCCCCGAGCCGCTTGACCAAAACGGAATCAATCGTCATACACACCAACTCTTGTTGGACTGGCTGTGCGGGAAACCGCAGACGCAGTCCGCAGGAACGACCTCGGACCTGTTCTTTGCAGCGACCTGGGACTTTAACGGCTCTCGCGGGCGACTGCGTGGGCCGATCGTTTTTGCGGACGTGCGTACTCTGAAGGCATTCGTGCCTGAAGGCCTCCGGTCTTTGAAATGGTTCACAGGGACGCAGGTTCGCCTGCTTGGGAAACACGACCGATATGGATCAAAGCATCCGCATCAGGCTCAAGGCCTTCGATCACCGCGTCCTCGACTTTTCGACGCGCGAGATCGTGAATACGGCCAAGCGCACGGGCGCCACTGTACGTGGTCCGATCCCGCTGCCGACCCTGATCGAAAAGTTCACCGTGAACCGCTCGCCGCACGTCGACAAGAAGTCGCGCGAGCAGTTTGAAATCCGCACGCACAAGCGTGTCCTCGACATCGTCGACCCCACCCCGCAGACCGTGGACGCGCTCATGAAGCTCGACCTGTCCGCCGGCGTGGACGTCGAGATCAAGATTTAAAGAAACAAAGGCGGGATCCGATATGCGCACGGGCGTGATCGCCAAGAAGCTGGGCATGACCCGCGTGTTCGCCGAAGACGGCGCGCACGTTCCGGTCACTGTGCTTCAGCTCGACGACTGTCAGGTCGTCGGCCAACGCACTCAGGAGCGGGACGGCTACGTCGCCCTGCAACTGGGCGCCGGGGCCAAGAAGGCAAAAAATACGAATAAGGCTCAACGCACGACCTTCGCCACGGCGGAAGTCGAGCCCAAGCACGTTGTCATGGAGTTCCGCGTGTCGGACGACGCCATGATCGACGTCGGAGCGACCCTCACGGCGGACCACTTCGTGGTCGGCCAGAAGGTCGACATCCAGGGCGAGACGATCGGCAAGGGCTTCCAGGGCGGCATGAAGCGCTGGAACTTCAGCGGTCTGCGGGCGTCGCACGGTGTGTCCGTGTCGCACCGGTCGCTGGGTTCCACCGGCCAACGCCAGGACCCGGGCAAGACGTTCAAGGGCAAGAAGATGGCGGGTCAGCTCGGTAACGAGACGATCACCACACAGAACCTGACCATCGTCCGTGTCGACGCCGAACGCGGCCTGATCCTGGTCAAGGGCGCTGTCCCGGGCCACGAGGGCTCGTGGGTCAAGGTTCGCGACGCGCACAAGAAGCCGTCCGCCGACCTGCCGTTCCCCGGCTCGTTCAAGACCAAGGGCGGCGCTGCAGCCGCTCCGGCCGAAACGCCTGCTGAAGAGCCGGCAGCGGTCGAGACCGTCGAAGGCGGTGAAGCATGAAACTTTCGAGCATCAACCTCGACGGCAAGGCCTTGGGCGACGTTGAACTGTCGGACGCCGTTTTCGGCATCACCGACATTCGCGGCGACCTTCTGGCCCGTTACGTCAACTGGCAGCTGGCCAAGCGCCGCGCCGGCACCCACAAGGTTCAAACCCGCAACGAGAACTCTCGTACGGGCAAGAAGATGTACAAGCAGAAGGGCACCGGCGGCGCTCGTCACGGTTCGCGCCGCGCCCCGCAGTTCGTCGGTGGTTCGCGCGCCTTCGGCCCGATTGTCCGCGATCACGGCTTCGACCTTCCCAAGAAGGTTCGCGCCCTGGCCCTGCGTCACGCCCTGTCCTCCAAGGCGAAGTCGGGCGATCTGGTCGTCGTCGACGCCCTGACGGTCAAGGACGCCAAGACCGCCGCCCTGCGCGAGACCTTCGGCAAGCTGGGCTGGACCCGGACGCTGATCATCGCCGGTCCCGAAGTCGACGCGAACTTCGCGCTGGCCTCGCGGAACATCCCGCAGATCCACGTGCTGCCGAACGCCGGCCTGAACGTTTATGACATCCTGCGCGCCGACAAGCTGGTCCTCTCGAAGGCCGCCGTCGAAGCCATCGAAGCCCGCTACGCCGACTTCAAGCCGTCGCGTCGCGAGCAAGCCGAGAAGGACGCCGCGTAATGGCTGCCCAACCCACCGCCAAACACTACGACACCATCCTATCGCCGATCATCACCGAGAAGGCGACGATCCTGTCGGAGCAAAACAAGGTCGTGTTCCGCGTTGCCGGAACCTCGACCAAGGACGAGATCGCCGCTGCGGTCGAAAGCCTGTTCAAGGTCAACGTCCTGAAGGTCAACACCCTGGTTCAAAAGGGCAAGACCAAGCGCTTCCGCGGCATTATGGGCCGTCGGGTCGACATCAAAAAAGCGATCGTGACGCTGGCCGACGGCCAGTCGATCGACGTCACCACGGGGCTCTGATCAGATGGCCTTGAAAACATACAATCCGACTTCGCCGGGCCGTCGCGCCCTTGTGCTGATCGACCGTTCGGAGCTCTTCAAGGGCCGTCCCGAAAAGTCGCTGACCGAAGGCCTGACCAAGTCGGGCGGACGTGGTCAGGGCGGTCGCATCGCTGTCCGCTTCCGCGGCGGCGGCGCCAAGCGCCTGTATCGCAAGATCGACTTCAAGCGTCGCAAGTTCCAGACCGCGACCGTCGAACGGCTGGAGTATGACCCCAACCGCACCGCCTTCATCGCCCTCATCACCTATGAGGACGGCGAAAAGGCCTACATCGTCGCGCCGCAACGCCTGAAGGCTGGTGACACGATCGTGGCCGGCGAAAAGACGGACGTTAAGCCTGGCAACGCCATGCCGCTGCGCTCCATCCCCGTCGGCACTATCATCCACTGCGTGGAGATGAAGCCAGGCAAGGGCGCACAGCTGGCCCGTTCGGCCGGCGCCTATGCCCAGCTGGTGGGTCGCGATCAGGGCTACGCCCAGATCCGCCTCGGCTCCGGCGAGCTGCGCATGGTTCTGGACGGCTGCATGGCCACGGTGGGCGCCGTTTCTAACGCCGACCACATGAACCAGAACATGGGCAAGGCCGGTCGCGTCCGTCACATGGGCTTCCGTCCGCACGTTCGCGGCGTCGCCATGAACCCGGTCGATCACCCCCACGGCGGTGGTGAAGGCAAGACCTCTGGCGGTCGTACCCCGGTTACGCCGTGGGGCAAGGACACCAAGGGTTCGCGCACCCGCAAGAACAAGTCTACGGATCGTTTCATCATCCGTAGCCGTCACCTCAAGAAGGCTCGCTAAAGATGGCTCGCTCCTCCTGGAAAGGCCCGTTTGTCGACGGGTATCTGCTCAAGAAGGCCGACGCCGTTTCGACGTCGGGCCGCAAGGACGTGATCAAGACCTGGTCGCGCCGCTCCACCATCCTGCCGCAGTTCGTGGGCCTGACTTTCGGCGTCCACAACGGTCACAAGCACGTCCCCGTGCATGTGAACGAGGACATGGTTGGCATGAAGCTGGGCGAGTTCTCGCCCACCCGTTCGTTCCCCGGCCACGCCGCGGACAAGAAGGCGAAGCGGAAGTAAGATGCCAAAGACGAACAACACACGCCGCGTCGGTCCGACCGAAGCCCGCGCCAAACTGGTGAACGTCCGGATTAGCCCTCAGAAGCTGAACCTGGTTGCCCAGTCGATCCGTGGTCTGCCGGTGCAAAAGGCGCTGAACGAACTCGAGTTCAGCCGCAAGCGCATCTCGGACGACGTCCGCAAGGTCCTGTATTCGGCGGTTTCGAACGCCGAGAACAACCACAACCTCGACATCGACAACCTGATCGTGTCCGAGGCCTTCGTGGGCAAGAACCTGGTGATGAAGCGTTTCGCGAGCCGTGCTCGTGGCCGCTCGTCGCGTATCCTGAAACCGTTCAGCGAGATCACTATCGTGGTCCGTGAAGCCGGCGAGGCTGCCTGATATGGGTCAGAAAATCAATCCGATCGGTTTCCGCCTCGGCGTGAACCGTACCTGGGACAGCCGCTGGTTCGCCGACGGCCCGACCTACGCCCGTCTGCTGCACCAGGACCTGAAGCTGCGCACGTGGCTCAAGGAACGCCTGAACGCCGCCGGCGTGTCGCGCATCATCATCGAGCGTCCGCACAAGAAATGCCGCGTGACGATCTACGCCGCCCGTCCGGGTGTCGTGATCGGCAAGAAGGGCGCTGACATCGAGAAGCTCCGCAAGGACATCTCGGCCCGTACCGAAGGCGAAGTTCACCTGAACATCGTCGAGGTCCGCAAGCCCGAAACCGACGCCCAGCTGATCGCCGAGAACATCGCCCAGCAGCTGGAACGCCGGATCGCCTTCCGCCGCGCCATGAAGCGCGCCATGCAGTCGGCCATGCGTCTCGGCGCCAAGGGCGTCCGCATCAACGTGTCGGGTCGCCTCGGCGGCGCGGAAATCGCGCGGATGGAATGGTATCGCGAAGGCCGTGTGCCGCTGCATACCCTGCGCGCCGACATCGACTACGGCTTCATTCAGGCCAAGACGACCTACGGCATCATCGGCGTGAAGGTCTGGGTGTTCAAAGGTGAAGTGCTCGAGCACGATCCGATGGCCCAGGACAAGCGCTGGGCTCTGGAAGCCGCCGGTCCGTCGTCCAACGAAGGCCGCGAACGTGGTGGCCCGCGCGGTGACCGTGGTCCCCGCCGTGGCCGTGAGGGCTAGGGAAAATGCTGCAGCCTAAGAAAACCAAGTACCGGAAGGCCTTCAAGGGCCGTATCCACGGGGCCGCCAAGGGTGGCTTCTCGCTGAACTTCGGTTCGTATGGCTTGAAGACGCTTGAGCCGGAACGCATCACCGCGCGTCAGATCGAGGCGGCCCGCCGCGCGATCACCCGTCAGATGAAGCGTCAGGGCCGCGTCTGGATCCGCGTTTTCCCGGACGTTCCCGTCTCGGGCAAGCCTGCCGAAGTCCGAATGGGCAAGGGCAAGGGCGCCGTGGATCACTGGGCGGCGCGCTGCCACCCGGGCCGGATCCTGTTTGAAATCGACGGCGTCGCCGACGACGTGGCTCGCGAAGCCCTGCGTCTGGGCGCCGCCAAGCTGCCGGTCCGCACCAAGGTGGTCACCCGCCTTGACGCCGGCGTCGCCCATGTGGAGCACGTAGGCGCATGACCAAGATCGCCGACCTCCGGGTCCAGACCCCCGATCAGCTGGGCGACCAGCTGCTGTCCCTGAAAAAGGAACAGTTCAACCTGCGCTTCCAGGCCGCCACCGGCCAGATGGAAAAAACTCACCGCGTTGGTGAAGTGCGCAAAGACATCGCCCGCATCTCGACGCTTCTGCGTGAGAAGCGGTCGGCCTCGTAAGGAAACACTATGCCCAAGCGAATTCTCGAAGGCGTGGTCGTGTCCGACAAGGGCGACAAGACCGTCGTCGTCGTCGTCCAACGCACGCTGCTGCACCCGGTCATGAAAAAGATCGTGCGCCTCTCCAAGAAGTACCACGCCCACGACGAAGCGAACGCCTTCAAGGAAGGTGACATCGCCCGCATCCGTGAGTGCGCCCCGAAGTCCAAGCTGAAGCGTTGGGAGGTCCTCTCGAAGGACACCCCGGCCTCGGCGTCGTAATCAGAGGGATCTGACACTATGATCCAGATGCAAACTAACCTGGAGGTAGCCGATAATTCGGGTGCTCGCCGGGTCATGTGCATCAAGGTGCTCGGCGGCGCTAAGCGTCGCTACGCCTCGGTGGGCGACACTATTGTCGCCTCGGTCAAGGAAGCGATTCCTCGTGGCCGCGTCAAAAAGGGTGAAGTGGTTCGCGCCATCGTCGTGCGCACCGCCAAGGACATCCAGCGCAAGGACGGTTCCGTCATTCGCTTCGACAAGTCCGCCGCCGTCATCGTCAACAAGCAGAACGAGCCGGTCGGCACGCGGATCTTTGGCCCTGTTCCCCGTGAACTGCGCGCCAAGAACCACATGAAGATCATCTCTCTGGCTCCGGAGGTCCTGTAGTCATGGCCGCCAAGATCAAAAAGGGCGACCGCGTCGTCGTCCTCGCCGGCAAGGACAAGGGCCGCACCGGTGAAGTCACCAAGGTGCTGCCGACCGAAAATCGCGTCCTGGTCCAGGGCGTGAACATGGTCCAGCGCCACACGCGTCCGACCCAGGGTGACCCCCAGGGCGGCATCAAGAACAAGGAAGCCACGCTTCACCTGTCGAACGTCGCGATCGCCGATGCCAACGGCAAGGCGAGCCGCGTCGGCTTCCGCATGGAAGGCGACAAGAAGGTTCGCTTCGCCAAGACGACGGGAGACGTCATCTGATGGCCGAGACCAAATACACACCTCGTCTGAAGGACGAGTTCAACACCCGCATCAAGGGCGTGATGACCGAGAAGTTCGGTTACACCAACCCGATGCAGATGCCGCGTCTGGACAAGATCGTCCTGAACATGGGCATCGGTGAAGCTGTCGCCGACTCCAAGAAGGCCAATGCGGCCCTCAAGGATCTGACGGCCATCGCCGGCCAGAAGGCGGTGCCGACCAAGGCCCGCAACTCCATCGCCGGTTTCAAGCTGCGCGAAGGCATGGTCATCGGCGGCAAGGTCACCCTGCGCGGCGACCAGATGTACGAGTTCCTGGACCGTCTGATCACGATCGCCCTGCCGCGCGTGAAGGACTTCCGTGGTCTCAAGCCGACGTCGTTCGACGGTCGCGGCAACTACGCCATGGGCCTCAAGGAACACATCGTGTTCCCCGAGATCAACTACGACCAGATCGACCAGATGTGGGGCATGGACATCATCGTCTGCACCACGGCCAGGACAGACGACGAGGCGCGCGCGCTTCTGACCGAGTTCAAGTTCCCGTTCGTGAAGAACTGAGCGGGAAGGGAAAAGCAAAATGGCAAAGAAAAGCGCCGTAAACCGCAACGAGATGGTGAAAGCCCTTGTTGCGAAGTATGCCGCGAAGCGGGCCGCCCTCAAGGCGACCGCTAACGACGAGAGCCTGCCTCTGGAAGAGCGTTTCGACGCCCGCCTGAAGCTGGCCGAGCTGCCGCGTAACTCGGCGGCCGTCCGGATCCGCAACCGCTGCGAAGTGACGGGCCGTCCGCGGGCCTTCTACCGCAAGCTCAAGATGAGCCGGATCGCGCTGCGCGAACTCGGCAACCTGGGACAGATCCCGGGCCTGACGAAGTCCAGCTGGTAAGGGGAGCGACAGACATGATGATCAACGATCCCCTGAGCGACATGATCGCTCGCATGAAGAACGCGGCCATGCGCAAGCGTTCCAAAGTGCTCACCCCGGCCTCCCGTCTGCGCCAGCGCGTCCTCGACGTGCTGCAGGACGAGGGCTATATCCGCGGCTATTCGCTGGTTCAGAACCCCGGCGAATTCCCGCAGTTCGAGATCGAGCTCAAGTACTTCGACGGCCAGCCGGTCATCGCCGAGATCGCTCGCGTGTCCAAGCCGGGCCGCCGCGTCTATTCGGCGATCACTGACCTGAAGCCGGTCAAGAACGGCCTGGGCATCTCGATCCTTTCGACTTCGAAGGGTGTCATGTCCGACACCGCAGCCCGCGACGCGAACGTCGGTGGCGAAGTCCTCTGCAGGGTCTACTAAAGATGTCCCGTATCGGAAAACGCACCATCACGGTGCCCAAGGCTGTCACGGTCACCATCGACGGCCAGACCGTCTCGGTGAAGGGTCCCAAGGGCGAGCGCTCCTGGACTGTCGCCGACGAGATCGAGGTCAAGTTCGAAGACGGCGAGATCAACCTGGTCGCCCGTAACGACTCGCAACGCGCCAGCGCGATGTGGGGTCTGTCGCGCACCCTGGTCGACAACATGGTCGTCGGCGTCACGGACGGTTTCGAGCGCGTGCTCGAACTGGTCGGCGTCGGTTATCGCGCCGCCCTGAAGGGTTCGGACCTGTCGCTGCAACTGGGCTTCTCGCACGAAGTCGACGTCAAGGCCCCGGCCGGCGTCACCTTCACCGTGCCCAAGCAGACCGAAATCCGCATCTCCGGCAACGATAAGCAGGTCGTCGGCGAACTGGCCGCCAACATCCGCAAGCTGCGTCCCCCCGAGCCCTACAAGGGCAAGGGCGTCCGTTATTCGGGCGAGAAGGTGCGGCGCAAGGAAGGCAAGAAGAAGTAGGTCATGGCAACGACTCTCAAGCAAAAAGCCGTCCGCCGCACCGATCGCAACCGTCGGCGGCTCAAGGCGATGGGCAACGGTCGCCTGCGTCTGTCCGTGCATCGTTCGGACAAGAACATCTCGGCCCAGATCATCGACGATCTCAAGGGGATCACCGTGGCTTCCGCCTCGTCGCTGGAAGGCGACAAGGCCGGGACGTCAAAGGGCTCCAACGTCGAGGCGGCTGCCGCGATTGGCAAGCTGGTCGCCCAGCGCGCCATCGAGAAGGGCGTCACCGATGTGGTCTTCGACCGCGGTGGCTACATCTATCACGGACGGGTGAAGGCGCTGGCGGATGCCGCGCGTGAAGCCGGCCTGAACTTCTAAGGACCGCACAGATGGCGCAAGCACCTCAACGCGGCGGCGGCGGTAACGACCGCAATCGTCGTGACAACCGCAACGGCCCCGCCGCCGACGGTCCGGATTCGGACATCGTCGAAAAGCTGGTCCACATCAACCGCGTCGCGGCCACCGTCAAAGGCGGCCGTCGCTTCTCCTTCGCAGCCCTGATGGTCGTCGGTGACGGCAAGGGACGCGTGGGCTTCGGTCACGGCAAGGCGCGCGAAGTGCCGGAAGCCATCCGCAAGGCGACCGAAGAAGCCAAGAAGACGATGATCCGCGTTCCCCTGCGCGAAAACCGCACCCTGCACCACGACGGCAACGGCCGTTGGGGCGCCGGCAAGATCATGATGCGCGCGGCTCCTCCGGGAACCGGCGTGATCGCGGGTGGTCCGATGCGTGCAGTCCTGGAAACCCTCGGCGTCGCCGACGTGGTCGCCAAGTCCACGGGCTCGTCGAACCCCTACAACATGATCCGGGCGACGTTCGAGGCGCTGAAAGTTCAGTCCTCGCCCCGCCAGGTCGCTTCGAAGCGTGGCAAGAAGGTCTCCGACCTGATGGGCCGCCGCAACGACGGCGCCTCGACGCCCGAAGCCGTGGAGTCCTGAGCATGGCCAAGTCAGAAGCCAAGACGGTCACCGTCAAGCAGACCGGTTCGCCGATCCGCCGCAAGAACGACCAGCGCGCCACCCTGGTGGGCCTGGGTCTGAACCGTATGGGTCGCGAGTCCACACTTGAAGACACCCCCTCGGTTCGCGGGATGATCGCAAAGGTCGCCCACCTGACCGAGATCGTCGAAATGTAAGCCGTTTGTATCTCCCTCCCCCTCGGGGGAGGGCAGGTCGCCCTCGGGCGGCCGGGTGGGGGCGGCTCGGCGAGCCGCCTTTACTGGTGTCGGGGGAGCCGTTATAGCGCGCGTCCCTTAGAGATTCGGGTCCGGCTCGCCTTGCCGGTCCCACCCGGTCGGCTTCGCCGACCACCCTCCCCGGACGGGGAGGGAGACGACCGAGACCAACAAGCCGAGTCCGCTGATACAGCGGGCGCTAGAACCCGAAAGGATCAGGCACATGAAACTGAATGAAATCCGCGACAACGAAGGCGCCCACAAGAAGCGTATGCGCGTCGGCCGCGGCCCGGGTTCGGGCAAGGGCAAGACCGCCGGTCGCGGCGTCAAGGGCCAGAAGTCCCGTTCGGGCGTCGCCATTGGCGGCTTCGAAGGCGGCCAGATGCCCCTGTACATGCGTATGCCCAAGCGAGGCTTCAACAATCCCAACGCCCTGAAGCTGGCCGAAGTGAACCTGTGGCGCCTGCAGGACGCCATCGACGGCGGCAAGCTGGACATCAAGGGCGAGATCAAGGGCGACGCCCTGGTCACCGCCGGCGTGATCCGTCGCGTCAAGGACGGCGTCCGTCTGCTGGGTACCGGCGAGGTCAAGTCCAAGCTGAACCTGGTTGTCTGGTCGGCCTCGGCCGGCGCCGTGAAGGCGATCGAAGCCGCCGGCGGCTCGGTCGTTCAGGAGCGGATCGCTGCTGAAGCCAAGGCCGCTGCTCGCGTCGAGAAGCGCAACCTCGCCAAGGGCAAGGTTCCGGCTGCCAAGGCCCCGCGCGGCGACGCCAACAAGATCTCGGCTCGCACGACCCGCACGGCCGCCAAGGCTTAATCCAATAAAGCGTGGGGGGCGGTCTCGCTAAGGGGCCGCCCTTCGCCTATCTGGACAACGGCGTCGGATTCGAAAGCGGATCAGACGCCGCGTACTGACAAGTCGGGGTAACGACATATGGCTTCGGCCGCCGAACAACTCGCCGCCAATATGAACATGGGCTCGTTCGCGAAAGCGACCGAGCTCCACAAGCGTTTGCTGTTCACGCTTGGCGCGCTTCTCGTCTATCGCATCGGCACCTATGTGCCGATCCCGGGCATCAACTCCGCCGCCTTCCTGCAGTTCTTCCAGGATCCGGACGGACAGCGCGGCGTCCTCGACATGTTCAACATGTTCTCGGGCGGCGCCGTGGAACGGATGGCCGTCTTCGCGCTGAACGTGACGCCCTACATCTCGGCCTCGATCATCGTCCAGCTGATGGGCAGCGTGTATCCGCCGTGGGAGAAGCTGAAAAAAGAAGGCGGCGAAAGCGGCCGCAAGCAGCTGAACCAGTACACCCGTTACCTGACCGTGTTCCTGGCTCTGGCCCAGTCGTTCGGCATCGCGGCGGGCCTCAACGCCCAGCCCGGCCTGATCGACGAGCCCGGCATCTTCTTCATCGCCACCACGGTCGTCTCCCTGACGGGCGGCACCATGTTCCTTATGTGGCTGGGTGAGCAGGTGACGGCGCGCGGCGTCGGCAACGGCATCTCGCTGATCATCTTCGCCGGTATCGTCGCGGTTCTGCCGGGCACCGTCGCCCGGATGCTGGGACTGGCCCAGCAGGGTCAGATGTCCGCCTTCGCCCTCCTGTTCCTGGCCGTCCTCGCCGTGGCCACGATCGTCTTCATCGTCTTCATGGAACGCGCCCAGCGCCGTCTTCTGATCCAGTATCCGAAGCGCCAGGAAGGCAACCGGATGGCCGGGGGCGAGCGTTCGTTCCTGCCGCTGAAGGTGAACACCGCCGGGGTCATCCCGCCGATCTTCGCCTCGTCGCTGCTGCTGCTTCCGACCACGGTCGCCCAGATGACTGCCACGGCCGACCTGCCGGCATGGATGAGCTGGCTGCCCTTCGTGACTGCCCAGCTGACCCATGGCCAGCCGCTGTTCATGCTGCTGTACGCCGGCCTGATCATCTTCTTCTGCTTCTTCTACACCTCGATCACCTTCAACCCTGAAGACACGGCCGAGAACCTGAGGAAGTACGGAGGCTTCCTGCCGGGCATCCGTCCGGGCAAGCGCACGGCGGAATATCTGGACTACGTCCTGACCCGTCTGACCGTGATCGGCGCTGCCTACATCACGGCCGTCTGCCTCCTGCCGGAGTTGATGGTCGCCCAGATGGGCAACAGCCTGTATTTCGGCGGCACCTCGATCCTGATCGTCGTGTCGGTGACCATGGACACCGTGGCTCAGATCCAGTCTCAACTGCTGGCTCACCAGTACGAAGGCCTGATCAAGAAGGCCCGACTGCGTGGTCGTGGCGGCCGCGGCGCGCCCACGCCCGTTCGCCGCTAGGCCTGCATTGTGATGGGCTGTCGCGCGTTGCGTGATTTGAGCCCGAGCGCCCGGGGAGGGGCCTGAACATGAACCTGATCCTGTTCGGGCCCCCTGCGGCCGGCAAGGGCACCCAAGCCAAGCGGCTGGTCGAGCAGCGCGGCATGGTCCAACTGTCGACCGGCGACATGTTGCGCGAGGCGATCGCGTCCGGCTCGGAACTGGGTCAGCAGTGCAAGGAGATCATGGCGCAAGGCGGTCTGATCGCAGACGACATCGTCATCGCCCTGATCGAGGCCCGGCTGAAGGAAGCCGAAGACGCCGGCGGCGCCATTTTCGACGGCTTCCCGCGCACGATCGCCCAGGCTGAGGCGCTCGACGCCATGTTGGCCAAGATGGGCAAGCAGATTGATCGGGTCGTCCGCCTCAAGGTCGATGACGCAGCACTGACGGCTCGGATTTCCAAGCGCTTCGCCGAACAAGGCCGTCCGGACGACAATCCGGAGAGCTTCAAGGTTCGTCTGGACGCCTACAACCGCAACACCGCGCCCCTGCTGCCCTACTACGGCGACAAGGGATTGCTGACCGAGGTCGATGGCATGGGCTCGATCGAGACGGTGGCTATTGCCATCGACACCGCACTCGACGCCTCCTGATCTGAACCGGAGCTGAGCCTTCGGCACTCCTGCGCGTTCAGCCGGGCATGGTAGAAGCGGCCGTGTTACATCCTCCATCCTCTCCGCGAGCCCGCCGTGTGGCCCGGGCCGGCGCCGTGGCGCTGGTCGTCCTGGTCCATGCTGGTCTGTTCGTCGCCGTCGGCATGGGACAGGTTGAGTCGATCGATGTGCCAGTGCGCACGCCAATCGACGTCGAGCTGTTCCGCCCCTTCACACCTCCGCCGCCTCCGCCTCCCGCGCTTGTCGAAGTCGCTCCCGGAGGCGGCGCGCCCGCCGCGCCGTCCCGCGTCCACGTCACGCCCAAGCCTCCCGAGGTTCCGCCCGAACTGCCCGCCGCCCCGCCGACGCCCGCGCCCGTGCCGACGTTGGTCGTCGGGGCCTCGCCGACCGCCAGTCTGAACTCAGGCCTCGGTCAGGGCGGGCAGGGGACTGGCACGGGATCAGGGACGGGCGAAGGCGACGGGCCGGGCTCGGGCTCGGGGCCGATCATCCTGCGAGGCGCCTCGAATGGTGAGATCCTGGCCTTCGTGCCGCCCGAAGCCCGGCGACAGCGGCGCTCGGGCCGGAGCGCGGTCAACTGTGTGATCCGGGCCGACACCCGTCTCGAGGGCTGCCGGGTCGTCGATGAATCTCCCGGCGGCTTCGGCTTCGGTGAGGCAGCCGTCCGGATCGCCGAGACCCATTTCCGCTTCCGCCCGCCGACGACGGCGTCGGGACGACCGGTGGACGGGTTCCGCGTGACGGTCACCGTCAACTTCGGGCGGCAGTAAGCGCGGGTTTTCGAACCGTTCTGGGCTTTCCAGATCCGTGCATCCCCGCCTTCGCGGGATGCACGGAAGAACACGGAGAGGTTTGACACCCGCCCCTCAATCACCCCCAGATGCCGCGCAGATTTTGCGTTGGGGGCGACCATGACTTTCAGGTTCGGCGGGACGGCGACGGCGATCGCCCTGGTGTTGGCCATGGGCGGCATGGCCCCTGCGGTCGCGATCGCCCAAACGACCCCCGTGAGCTATGTCCAGAGCGTCGAGGGCCTGACGCGGCAGGACGGCCTCCTGACCCTTTTCACCGATGCGGCGTCCGGCAAGCTTCTGCTGCAACTGCCCGCGCCCGGAGCGGACGGGACCCTGGCGCGCCTTATCCATCACACGGCGCTGCGAACCGGCGTCGGCTCGGCTGTAACCGGGCTGGACCGGGCGCAGATCGGGGCGACCAACATCCTGGTCTTCCGCCATCTCGGCAAACGCGTCGTCGCCGAATTCGAGAACCCCCGCTATCGCGCGCCGGCGGGCTCGGCCGAGGAACAGGCGGCGGCGCGCGACGCCTTCGTCGGCTCGACCATCTGGGCGGGGGACGTGGTCGCCACGGCACCCGACGGTTCTGTCCTCGTCGACATTTCCGGTTTCGTGACCCGCGACGCCCACGGGATCGTCCAGGCGCTGGCGGGGCAGGGGACGCTGCGTCCCGTCGCCGACCTGACGATGGTCGATGCGTCGCAGGCGAAGTCCTTCCCCGACAATGTCGAGCTGGAGGCCCGGCTGACCTTCTCCGTCGATGGCCCCGGCCCGGTGCTGCGCCAGATCGCGCCGGATGCCCGGCTGGTGACCTTCACCGTGCGCCACAGTTTCATCCGCCTGCCCGACGCTGGCTATGCGCCGCGCCCCTATGATCCGCGCACCGGCGCGATCAGCACCATCGTGACCGACTTCTCCGCGCCGCTGGACGAGCCGATTGTCAGCCGCTTCGCCAACCGCTTCCGGCTGGTGAAGACCGATCCGTCTGCGGCCCGCTCGACCGTGGTCGAGCCCATCGTCTTCTACGTCGACCGCGCCGCGCCCGAGCCGATCCGCTCGGCCCTGGTCGAGGGGGCCATGTGGTGGGCCGACGCCTTCGACCGCGCCGGCTATATCGACGCCTTCCGCGTCGAGGTCCTGCCCGAGGGCGTCGATCCGCTCGACGCCCGCTACAACGTCATCAACTGGGTCAACCGCGCGACGCGCAGCTGGTCCTACGGTCAGAGCGTCGTCGATCCGCGCACGGGCGAGATCGTCAAGGGCAGCGTCCTTCTGGGTTCGCTCCGCATCCGCCAGGACATGCTGATCTTCGAAGGTCTGGTCGGCGCCGGCCAGACCGGCGCGGGCGGCCCCAACGATCCGCAGGCCATCGCGCTCGCCCGCATCCGCCAGCTGTCGGCGCACGAGGTGGGCCACGCCATAGGCCTGCTGCACAATTTCGCCGCCTCGACCCAGGATCGAGCCTCGGTGATGGACTATCCGGTCCCCCAGGTCGCGGTGAACGGCGACCATCTCGACTTCACGGAGGCCTATGCGGTCGGGATGGGCGGCTGGGACCGGTTCGCCATCGACTGGCTCTACGCCGATGTCAGTCAGGCAGAACTGGACCGTCGGGCCGCAGCGGGGGCCGCGACCTGGCGTTTCGTGTCCGATCCGGACGCCCGTATCGGTGGCGACGCCCAGGCCTGGGGCAGTTTGTGGGACAACGGCGCCGACCCCGTCGCCGAACTGGATCACCTGATGCAGGTTCGCCGCGTCGCCCTGGATCATTTCGGACTGGACAACCTGCCCGCCGGCTCGGCCGTCAATGACCTGAGGCGGCGGCTGGTGCCGATCTATCTGTATCACCGCTACCAGGTCGACGCGGTGGCCAAGCTGGTGGCGGGCATGGACTATGCCTACCCCGTTGTCGGCGACGGGCGTGAAGCGGCGACGGCGGTCCCGGCCGCGACCCAGCGCGCGGCGCTGGCGGGCCTGATCGAGACCCTGTCGCCCGCTGAACTCGACCTGCCTGACCCGCTTCTGGCCCTGCTGGCGGCCCAGCAGTCGGGCGAGAGCGACCCGCAGCACGACATCGAGGTCTTCGCCTCGCGCCAGGGCCGGACCTTCGACGCCGGCAGCGCGGTGGAGGCGGCGGCGGACGTGACCCTTCAGGCCCTGTTCGCGCCCCAACGCGTCGAGCGGCTGACAGACATGGGGCGCCGCGATCCGGCCGCCCTGGGTCTGGCCGAGACGATCGACAGCCTGACCACGGCCGTGTTCGCGCCCGCTCCCGGTCGCCTTGGCGAACCCGCGCGCCGTGTCCAGGCCCGCACGGCCCTGACCCTGGCCGGTCTGCTGCGGTCCAGTGCGGTGTCGGCGACCTCGGCCGCCGTGGTCTCTGACCGGCTGCACACGCTGGCCGGCCGGCTGGCCGCGTCGCGCTCCACGGATCCGGTGCAGCGGGCGCACGACCGCTGGCTCGCGGCCCTGCTGCAGGATCGCGAACGCCTGGATCAACTGCTGGAGGCAAACCGGGTCGAGACTCCCACGCCGCCGGGCAGCCCGATCGGCGCGGAGGCCTGCTGGCACTGCTGACCGGGGACTTGACCGTCCCGCCGCCGCGATCCAGCATCCGCCGTTCTTGGAATTAAGGGACGGGCGCGATGAACGGCGGCGTGGCGGTCAACGGGGCGGTCACTGTCGAGCGTCGCAGGCGGGTCGCCATCGGCGGCGCCGTGACGGCCGTTCATGTCGCTGTCCTGATCTGGCTGGGCGTCAGCGTGGTTCCCGTCCTGCCGGAGATGACGACCCGGGCCTTCGAGGTCGTCCTGATGCGACCCGCGACGAAGCCGAACCCCGATTCTGACAGTCCGATCTCCGGAGGCGGCGCGGCCTCCGCCCCCTCGACCCTCCATCTTGCGCCCGAACCCCGTCTGGATGCGGTGGCGCTGACCGCGCCCATCGAACCCGCGCCCCTCCAACCTCTGGTGTTGGGCGTCGCGCCCCTCATCAGCCCGTCGTCATCCGCCGGGGCAGGGACGGGAAGCGGCGACGGCATCGGGGCCGGAGCAGGGCCGGGTGCGGGCGGGAGCAGGGATGCGGTCCTCACCCAGGGCCCCGCCGGCGCGGTCATCACCCAGGACGTTCAGTCCGCCGCGTTGGTGCGGGCCGGTCAGTCCCATGTCATTCTACGTTGCCGGATACGTCTGGATCAGGGGCTGACGGGTTGCCGCGTGATAGGGGAGCATCCGCGCCCCTCCGGCTATCGCAGAGCCGCCCTCCTGCGATCGCGCGAGTTCCGTTTTCTGCCGCCGCAGCAGGGTGGGCGACCGGTCGATGGCCGCTGGAAAATCGTCGCCATCGCGTTTCCGGCCGCCCCGGAGGCGGAACCCGTCACGGCGCTGGTTGACGGAAGCTGAATCACCTGTATAAGGCCGTCTTCCGCGAAAGACGCGCACGCTCCTGGTCTGTTGACCGGAGCGGTTTCTGCGTCTGATCACGCGCATCTGGAGAGCTACGTGGCCCGTATTGCTGGCGTCAACATCCCGACCAACAAGCGCGTGGAAATCGCGCTTCAGTACATTCACGGCATCGGCCCCGCCGCCGCCAAGGACATCGTGGGCAAGGTGGGCATCGAAGCCGCCCGCCGCGTCAACCAGCTGACGGACGCCGAAGTCCTGCAGATCCGCGAGACCATCGACAAGGATCACACCGTCGAGGGCGACCTGCGCCGCGAGACGTCGATGAACATCAAGCGTCTGATGGACCTGGCCTGCTACCGCGGCCTGCGTCACCGCAAGGGCCTGCCGGTCCGCGGCCAGCGCACGCACACCAACGCCCGCACCCGCAAGGGTCCCGCCAAGCCGATCGCCGGCAAGAAGAAGTAAGACAGACACATGGCCAAGGAACCGGGTCGCGTAAAGAAGCGCGAGCGCAAGAACATCACCTCGGGCGTCGCCCACGTGAATGCGTCTTTCAACAACACCATGATCACGATCACCGATGCCCAGGGCAACGCGATCTCGTGGTCGTCGGCAGGCCACATGGGCTTCAAGGGTTCGCGCAAATCGACCCCCTACGCCGCCCAGATGGCCGCCGAAGACGCCGGCAAGAAGGCCCAGGAACACGGCGTCAAGACGCTGGAAGTCAACGTCTCGGGTCCGGGTTCCGGTCGTGAGTCGGCGCTACGCGCGCTGCAGTCGGTCGGCCTGACCATCACGACCATCCGCGACGTTACGCCGATGCCGCACAACGGTTGCCGTCCGCCCAAGCGCCGCCGCGTCTAAGCGAACACCGCCTACGCCGACCCTATTCTCCGCCGGCCCTGGACGCACCTGACGAGGTAGCGAGGGGCCGGCGAACTCCATTCGAGGGACACCCATGATCGAACGAAACTGGCAAGAACTGATTCGTCCCGAGAAGCCGCAAATCGAACTCGGCTCTGACGCCCAGCGCAAGGCGCGCCTGGTGGCCGAGCCTCTCGAACGCGGTTTCGGCGTGACGCTCGGCAACGCCCTGCGCCGCGTGCTCCTGTCGTCGCTGCAAGGCGCCGCGGTGACCGCGATCCAGATCGACGGCGTCGTGCACGAATTCTCGTCGCTGGAAGGCGTGCGTGAGGACGTCGTCGACATCGTGCTGAACATCAAGCAACTGGCGCTGCGCATGCACGCCGAGGGCCCCAAGCGCATGACCCTGCGCGCCACCGGCCCCGGGCCTGTGACCGCCGGTCAGATCGACGTCCCTGCGGACATCGAGGTGCTGAACCCGAACCACGTCATCTGCACGCTCGACGACGGCGCTTCGGTGCGCATGGAACTGACCGTCCAGAACGGCAAGGGCTATGTCGCTTCGGAGTTCAACCGTCCGGAAGACGCCCCGATCGGCCTGATCGCCGTCGACGCCCTGTATTCGCCTGTCAAGCGCGTCGCCTATCGCGTCGAGCCGACCCGTCAGGGTCAGTCGCTGGACTATGACAAGCTGGTGCTGGAAGTCGAAACCAACGGCGCCGTGTCGCCTGTGGACGCCGTGGCCTACGCCTCGCGCATCCTCCAGGACCAACTGCAGATCTTCATCACCTTCGACGAGCCGAAGAAGGCTGTGGAAGCGACGGACGGCAAGCCCGATCTGCCGTTCAACCCGGCTCTGCTGAAGAAGGTCGACGAACTGGAACTGTCGGTCCGTTCGGCCAACTGCCTGAAGAACGACAACATCGTCTACATCGGCGACCTGATCCAGAAGACCGAGGGCGAAATGCTTCGCACCCCGAACTTCGGCCGCAAGTCGCTGAACGAGATCAAGGAAGTGCTAACCTCCATGGGTCTGTCGCTCGGCATGGATGTGCCGAACTGGCCCCCGGAAAACATCGAAGACCTCGCCAAGAAGTTCGACGACCAAATCTAGTTTCAACCCTCCGCCCGGACCGTTTGTTGGTCATCGGAGCGGTTAGAATAATGCGGTCACGGGTCCGGTAAGACGGAAACCAGGGCCGGAGTAGGAGAGACCCCGATGCGCCACGGCGCCGCCTATCGCAAGCTCGGCCGTACGGCCAGCCACCGGACCGCCATGTTCGCCAACATGGCTGCGTCGCTGATCAAGCACGAGCAGATCACGACCACCCTGCCCAAGGCCAAGGAGCTTCGCCCCTTCGTCGAAAAGCTGGTCACCCTCGGCAAGAAGGGCGACCTGCACGCCCGTCGTCAGGCCATCAGCCACGTCCGTGACGTGACCCAGGTCGGCAAGCTGTTCGAAACGATCGGCCCGCGCTATGCCGAACGCAATGGCGGCTATATCCGCATCATGAAGGCCGGCTATCGCCATGGCGACAACGCCCCGATGGCCGTGATCGAGTTCGTCGATCGCGACGTTGACGCCAAGGGTCTGGACTCCGGTCCCGTCTATGCGATCGAGGGCGACGACGAAGCGTAAGCTTCGGCGCCACGGTTGAGCTATTGAAAGGGCGGCCCGAGCGATCGGGCCGCCCTTTTGCTTTTTCGCGCGCCGGTGCACGGTAAGGCTGATGAGCATCGAAATCCTCCCTTACCGCCCTGATCACGCCACCGCCTGGACGGCCCTCAACGAAGACTGGATTCTGGCCGGCGGCTATGCGCTGGAGGCCAAGGACCGGCTGGTGCTGGACGATCCCGACGGGTCGATCCTGTCGAAGGGCGGCGTCATCTTTATCGCCGAGCGGGATGGTGAGGCGATCGGCTGCTGCTCGCTGATGCTCATGCCGGACGGCGGCTACGAGGTCGGCAAGATGGCTGTGGCGGCAGACGCCCAGGGCCTCGGCCTCGGACGCCGGCTGCTGGAGGCCTGCGAGACCCATGCCCGCACCGCCGGAGCGCCGCGGCTCTATCTCGAAACCAACGGCGCCCAGACGCATGCCATCGCCCTGTATGACCGGTTTGGTTTTGTCGATCTGCCGCCGCAGCCGACGCCCTATGCCCGCTGCAATGTCTGGATGGAGAAGCGCCTGTGAGCCTTGTTCTCTACAGCCACCCGTTCTCGTCCTACTGCCAGAAGGCCATCGTCGCCTTCTATGAGAAGGATCTGCCGTTCGAACAGCGGATGCTGGAAAGCGAGGGGGCGATGGCGGAACTCCTCTCCCTGTGGCCCTTCGGCCAGTTCCCGGTGCTGAAGGACGGCGACCGCCGCTTTGCCGAGGCCTCGATCATCATCGAGCGGCTGGACCAGATCGCCCCCGCAACCCCTTTGATCCCAGCTGATCCCGCCCTGGCGCTGGAGACGCGGTTCATGGACCGGGTGTTCGACAATCACATCCAGTCGAACCAGCAGAGGATCATCTACAATGCCCTGCGGCCCGAGGCTGATCGTGACCCCATCGCCGAGGCCGAGGCGCGGGCGAAACTGGAGACCGCCTACACCTGGCTCGACGCCGTCATGGCCGACCGGACCTGGGCGGCGGGCGAGGTTTTCACCCTGGCCGACTGCGGCGCGGCGCCGGGCCTGCTCTACGCCCACTGGACCCACGCGATTCCGAAGGACCACGTCCATCTGTGGGCCTATCGCCTTCGCCTGCTGGCGCGGCCGTCCTATGCGCGGGCGCTCGATGAGGCACGGCCATATCGCGACTATTTCCCTCTCGGCGCACCCGACCAGGACTAACCCAGGGCGCTATAGAGGACGGCGGCCCAGATCGCGACGGCGGCCATGACATAGAGGATTCGGTCCCAGAGGGTCCGGCGCGGCGGGGGCGGGTCTTTGTCGAACTGCAGCATCAATCAGCTTCAATCCGAATTGCCTGAGAGCCGAAATCGATTAACCCGGCGGCAGTCTGTGAGCTGAGATCACATGAAGTCCATCGCCCCGCCGCCGCTCAACGCCCTTCGCGCCTTCGCGACCATCACCGACGCCGTCGACGCGGCCCGGCGGGACGAACGGCGCGAGATCGAGATTTCCTGCCTCGGCACCTTCGCGCTGAAATGGCTGATCCCGCGCCTGCCGGGCTTCATGGCCCTGCGTCCCGAAATCCGCGTGAAGGTGTCGGAGTCCTACGCCGCCGTCGACTTCGCCAAGGACCGGATCGACGGCGCGATCCGCTTATTCAACCCGGGTCAGGAGGCGAAGCGACAGGAGATCACACCCTTCCTGCCCCAGTATCAGGGCCCGATCGGCGCGCCTGACGTGACACCGCCCGGGATGACGATCGAGGCCATGGGGCAGCTGCCGCGCCTGCACGCCTCGACCTTCCGCGAAAGCTGGATGGTCTGGAGCGACCTGGTCGGGGTGCGGCTGCCGACCACTCACCAGTCGCGGGAGTTCCAGCACAACAACTCGATGATCGAGGCGGCCGCGGCCGGCATGGGTGTGGCCATCGCGCCCTGGGCCTTCGTCGCGCCGGACATCGTGACGGAACGGCTGGTCGCCCCGTTCGGCTTTGCCGAGCGCCCGTCGAAGTTCGTTTTCCTGAGGCCGGAGGGTCGGCCCGACGCCTCGGTCGACGCCTTCCGCGACTGGCTGGTCGCGGAAGGGTCGGTCAGTCCGTCGCCGCCTATTCCTTCGACAGGTCCTGCCGGTTGAACCAGGCGAGCGCCCCCGCGAGGGGAACGATCGTCCACAGAGCCAGGCTGACAATCGCCTTCAGCATCAGGCCGTCGGGCGCGGGCGGGGCGCCGACGCCGGCGGTCACCATGGCCTTCAGGGCGTCGAAGGCGAGGCCCGGCAGGAGCAGTTGTGATTGCCAGGCCGTCGGCTCCCACTGCAGGATCGCGAGGCCGGGCCCTCCCAGCAGGGTCTGGCCAAAGCCCAGCACCACCGGGACGAACAGGGTGGCCAGCAACGAGCGGGTAAGCACTGCCGTCAGCAGGGCGACCATCGCGTACTGGATGATGCGGATGTAGCCGAGCAGGAGCAGCAGACCGAAGTCGGCCGCGTCGCCTCCGTCGAAGCTGAAGGTAATGCTGTGACCGTTGATCAGGGCTCCGCTCGTTGAGAAGATCAGGCCCGCGATCAGGAAGACCACCATGGCCGCCAGGGTCAGGACCTTGAAGGCGCCGACCTTGCCGAGGATCAGGTTGAGCCGGCTGTTGCGCGCGCTGATCAGCCGCCACGTCTCCCAGCGGTAGTCGCCCGCATAGAGGGTCGCCGCGCCGATGAGCATGAAGACGAGGATGGCGCCGTTCGCGACGATGCCCGCACCCTGGACGAGGTCGTGACCCAGGTTGGTGACGGCGAACGAGGCGGCCGCGCCGGGCGCCAGATCGCCGGTCATCTCCGCCATCTTCGACTTCGTGATCAGGTGGAAGGCGGTCCCGCCGACGACGAAGAGCAGCGGTACGAACAGGGCCGACCAGAAGACGGCCATGCGGTTGCGAGACAGGCGGTACAGCTCGGAGCGGACGGAATCAGCCAGCATGTCCGACCTCCTGAATGATGCTCTCCGGATGTTGCACGGAGCCGGTCTCGGACATGAAGACGCTCTCCAGATCGGCGCCGATCCAGCGAGCCTCGTCGATGTCGACCCCGGCCTCGATCAGGGCGCGCAGCAGGGCGGGGGTGTCGGCGCGGGGCAGTGTGGCCATGACGGCGTCGCCTTCCAGCACGCCCGACGCGCCGGGCAGGCTGGACATGATCTCCAGCGTCTTCGAGATCGGCGTCACCGACAGGCGCAACCGCTCGCCCGTGGCGGTCAACTCGCTGACGGCGCCTTCGCGCACGAGCTTGCCCCGGTTCAGGATGGCGACGCGGTCGCAGACCCGCTGGACCTCCAGCAACTGATGGCTGGCCAGGATGACGGTGATCCCGTCGCGTTCGGCCAGCGACCGGATCAGGGCGCGCATCTCCTGGATGCCGGGCGGGTCCATGCCGCTGGTCGGCTCATCCAGAATGACCAGTTCGGGATCGGTGATCAGGGCGCCTGCGACGCCGAGTCTCTGCATCATGCCGACGGAAAAGCCGCGCACCTTGCGGTCGGCAGCCTCGGTCAGGCCGACGCGCTCCAGCCAGCCGGAGACGCGCGCCGCGTCAGGCGTCAGCCCGTGGGCGGCCGACAGCCAGACCAGCACCTGGCGCGCAGTCATGAAGGGCGGGAAGCGCGGGGTCTCGATCATCGAGCCCATCCGCCGCGACGCCGCGACGTCGCCGATGCGCCCGCCCATCACCGAGGCCTCGCCGTCGGACGGCCGGATCAGGCCCAGCAGGATGCGAAACAGGGTCGACTTGCCGGCGCCGTTCGGCCCCAGCACGCCATAGACCCCGCCGCGCGGAATGGAGAGGCTGAGCCCGTCCAGCGCACGGACTGCGCCGTAGGTCTTGGTCAGGTTCCGGGATTCGATCACTGCGGTCATGCCCGACCATCGCCCGGCCAATCGCGCTCGGCAAGCGTGTGGAGGATTAAGCTTCTGACAGGATCGGCGGGTCGCGTCCTGTCCCTCGGGCGATCGAAATAAGGGCGCCCGGCAACGCAAAACACGGGCCGGGACGGTTACGGGAAGGCCCATCCTCGTATAGGACCCCACCCAACGCGTCGATGTGACGGGTTTCAGGCGGTGCAGACTTCAGGAGTGCATGAGATGAGCAGGGTTCTCGTAATCGGGGCGGGGGGCGTAGGCTCCGTCGCCGTCCACAAGATGGCGATGAACGCCGACATCTTCTCCCACATCACATTGGCCTCGCGGACGAAGTCCAAATGCGACGCCATCGCCGCCTCGGTGAAGGAACGCACCGGCGTCGTCATCGACACGGCGGCCATTGATGCCGACGACGTCGCCGCGACCACGGCCCTGATCAAGGCCGTGAAGCCCGCGCTCGTCGTCAATCTGGCCTTGCCGTACCAGGACCTGAACATCATGGATGCCTGCCTCGCGGCTGGGGTCCACTACATGGACACCGCCAACTACGAGCCGCGCGAGGAAGCGAAGTTCGAATACAGGTGGCAGTGGGCCTATCAGGACCGCTTCAGGGAGGCCGGTCTGATGGCTCTTCTGGGTTCGGGTTTCGATCCCGGCGTGACCTCGGTGTTCACGACGTACACGAAGAAGCATCTGCTGGATTCGATCGAGACGCTCGACATCCTGGACTGCAACGGCGGCGATACCGGCCTGCCGTTCGCGACCAATTTCAATCCCGAGATCAACCTGCGCGAAGTGACCGCCCCGTCGCGTCACTGGGAGAACGGCCAGTGGATCGAGGGCCCGGCCCTGACCCGCAAACAGGTGTTCGACTTCGACCAGGTGGGCGAAAAGAACATGTACCTCATGTACCATGAGGAGCTGGAATCGCTGGCGAAATTCTATCCGGAAATCAGCCGCATCCGCTTCTGGATGACGTTCGGCGACTCCTATCTGAAACACCTCGAGGTGCTCGAGAACATCGGTATGACCTCGATCGAGCCGATGATGTTCCAGGGCCGCGAGATCATCCCGATCGAGTTCCTCAAGGCGCTGCTGCCCGAGCCCTCGTCCCTCGGTCCGTTGACCAGGGGCAAGACCAACATCGGCACCATCGCCACCGGCCTGAAGGACGGCGTGCAGAAGACGGTCTACGTCAACAATGTCTGCGACCACGAAGAGGCCTATGCCGAGACCGGCAACCAGGCCGTCAGCTACACGACCGGCGTGCCGGCCATGATCGGCGCCGCAATGATCCTGACCGGCCAGTGGAAGGGCGCGGGCGTGTTCAACATGGAGCAGCTGGATCCCGACCCCTTCATGGACATGCTGAACAAGCACGGCCTGCCCTGGAAGGTGCGGGACCTGGACGCGCCGCTCGCGTTCTGACGGGGACAGTCCGATGCACACGCCCTCCGGCGCCATGGAAACGAAGGCGGGCGGGCCCGGCGCCTTCGCCCGCTTCGATCTCGGCCGCGTGCCGTCGCCCTGTTTCGTCGTCGACGAGTCGGCGGTGCGTCGCAACCTGTCGATCCTGAAGGGCGTCGGGGCGGCCGGTGGCGCACGGGTCCTGCTGGCGCTCAAGGCCTTTTCGATGTGGTCGCTGGCCGACCTCATCGAAGACTATCTGGACGGCGTCTGCGCCTCGGGCCTGTGGGAGGCGCGGCTGGCGCGGGAATTCTACAAGGGCCACCTGACCACCTATTCCCCCGCCTACAAGGCCGGGGATCTACCTGAGATCCTGCGCCTGTCCGACTCGGTGATCTTCAACACCCCGACCCAGATCGCGCGCTTCGCCGACCTGATCGCCGAGGCTCGCGCGGCCGGCGAGACCTTCGACATCGGCCTGCGCCTCAACCCCGAACTCTCCGAGGCCGAGGTCGCCAAATATGACCCCTGCCAGTTCGGGTCGCGGCTGGGATTCCCCGTGTCGCAGCTCAGGCCCGAACATCTGCAGGGCGTCGACGGCCTGCACCTCCACGCCCTGTGCGAGCAGGGCTTCGAACCGCTGCAACGCATCTGGGCGTCGCTGGAGCCGAAGATCGAGGGCTCCTTGGCCTCGCTGAAATGGCTGAACCTCGGCGGCGGCCACCACGTCACCCGTGCCGACTATGACCGCGAGGGCCTGGGCGCATTGCTGCGCGGCATCGGCGAACGCCACGGCATCGAGGTCTATATCGAGCCCGGCGAGGCCATCGCCCTCGACGCCGGCATTCTGGTCGGTGAGGTGCTGGACACCTTCGAGAACAGCCTGCCGATCGCGATCACCGACATCTCGGCCACCTGCCACATGCCGGACGTCATCGAGGCCCCCTACCGCCCGGCGATGCTGGGAGAGGCTGACGGGGGCGTCACCTTCCGCCTCGGCGGCCCGTCCTGTCTCGCCGGAGACATCATCGGCGACTACCGCTTCGCCAAGCCGCCGACCCCGGGGACGCGCATCGCCTTCCTCGACCAGGCCCACTATTCGATGGTCAAGACCACCACCTTCAACGGCGTGCCCCTGCCGGCCATTGCTCTCTGGAACAGCGACACCAACGCCTTGCGTCTGATCCGCCAGTTCGACTACCCGGACTTCCGCGATCGTCTGTCCTGAGCGGCTTTTCCCTGTCGACCCTGCAGCCCGCGGCGGGGCGAGGGGAAGGTCGAGGGCGCGGACGCCGCCGCCCGCCTTGATCGGATGCCTTGATCCGGCCCGAAAGCGGGACAGATATAGCGGCCTGACATGGCTCACTTCCGGACTGCAATGAAGACCTCGACGATCGCCCTCATGGCCTGCCTGACGCTGGCCGCCTGCGGCAACGCCAATTCCACCAGGGCCCAGGACGGCGTCTTCGCCGAACCGACCGGGCGCCAGACGCCCACCGACTCCACGTCGATGAAGCAGAGCTTCGCCCCCGTGGTGCGCGAGGCGGCGCCCGCCGTGGTAAACATCTCGGCCCGGTCGATCCAGCGGGTCCAGGCCGACCCCTTCTTCCAGTTCTTTGGCGGCGGCATGCCGCAGCAGCGGGTCGCGGAATCGGCCGGCTCCGGCGTCATCGTCCGCTCCGACGGAATCGTCGTCACCAACAACCACGTCATCGAGGGCGCGACCCAGATCCGCGTGGTCCTGAACGACCGTCGTGAATACCCGGCCGAGGTCATTCTGGCCGATGCGCGCAGCGACATCGCCGTGCTGAAGCTTCAGGGGGTCACCGAACAGCTCCCCGTCCTCGCCATCGACGACCGCGAGGAACAGGAAGTCGGCGACCTGGTCCTGGCCATCGGCAACCCCTTCGGCGTCGGGCAGACGGTGACCAACGGCATCATCTCGGCCCTCAACCGGACCGAGACCGGCATCTCGGACTCCGGCTCCTTCATCCAGACCGACGCGGCCATCAATCCGGGCAACTCCGGCGGGCCCCTGGTCGACATGGACGGCGACCTCATCGGTATCAACACGGCCATCTTCTCCCGCTCGGGCTCGTCCTCCGGCGTCGGATTCGCGGTCCCGGCATCGATGGTCCGTCGCGTGGTCGACTCGGCCCTCGGAGGCGAGACGGCCGTCGTGCGCCCCTGGCTCGGCGTGAAGGGCGACACGGTCTCGGCCGACATCGCCCGTTCGCTCGGCATGGCGCGGCCGCAAGGGCTGATCGTCACCGACGTTTACGACGGCGGCCCGGGCGCGCGCGCGGGTCTGCGCGAAGGCGACGTCATCACCGCTGTCGACGGCGCCGAGGTCCACGACCAGGCCGGTCTGAACTTCCGCGTCGGAACCAAAAGCCCGAACGAGGCTGTGGCGTTGAACGTGCTGCGCGACGGCCGCACCCAGACCATCAACGCCCGCGTCCAATCCCTGCCGGGTGACGCGAAGACTGACGGCCTGCTGATCCAGCAGGGCGCCTTCTCGGGGTCGCAGATCGCCGCGCTGAACCCGGCTCTGGCCGATCGTCTGGGCGGCGATCCCTTCGCCCAGGGTCTGCTGATCACCAATGTCGCACCCGGCAGCTACGCGGCCCGCGCGGGCCTGCGTCCCGGGGATCTGGTGCGCGAGATCAATGGTCGCCCGGTCCGCTCGCCGGACGCCTTGCAGCGCATCGGGCGCTCCGAGATCACCATTGAGCGTCAGGGCCGCCGGATGACGGGCGTCGTCGGCTAGAGCGATCGGTGGTCGAAAACACTTAAAGGAGCGCGGACCTCCAGGTCCGCTCTTTTCGCCGTCGAAGAGCGGACCTGGAGGTCCGCGCTCCAAGGGCGCCGCAACTCGCGCTTCGAATACTCTAGTCCTTGATCGGCGACCCGACGGACCAGCAATGGCCGAACGGGTCTTTCAGGACGCCGTAGCGGTCGCCCCAGAACTGATCGGCAATGGGATGGACAGGCGCCCCTCCGGCGACGATGGCGCGGTTCCACCATTCGTCCGCATCGTCGACATGGAGGTGCAGCGTCACCGACTTCGGCACGACATCGACCTCGCCGCCCATTTCCGGGAACTCGTCCGACAGCATCACGCTGCCGCCGTTGATCTGCAGATGGGAGTGCATAATACGTTCGCCGTCATCCGCCAGCATCCGCCGCACCTCGACCGCTCCAAAGGCGCGGGCGTAGAACTCCACCGCCGCCTGGCCGCCGCGCGAGGCGATGCTGAGATAGGGCGTGATGCCGGTCAGCGGCCGGGGCGCATCGACCTGTCCCATGTCATCTCCTCCGTTCAGGGCCATTGTAACGCGTGAAATCGCCCGTGCGAACGCCTACACCTCACCGTCCATGACCGATCTGTTCGAAGCCTCCGGCATCCATCCCCCCGACGCGCCGCTGGCTGACCGCCTGCGTCCGGCCACGCTCGACGAGGTGGTGGGTCAGGATCATCTGCTGGGCGAGGGCGGGCCGATCCGGCGCATGGTCGAGGCCGGCCGTCTGGGCTCGATGATCCTGTGGGGCCCGCCTGGCACCGGCAAGACCACCATCGCCCGCCTGTTGGCCAAGGCCGCCGGCTACCAGTACCAGCAGATCTCGGCCGTCTTCTCCGGCGTCGCCGATCTGAAGAAGGCGTTCGAACAGGCCCGCGTCCGTCGCGCCGCCGGTCAGTCGACCTTGCTGTTCGTCGACGAGATCCACCGCTTCAACCGCGCCCAACAAGACGGCTTTCTGCCGTTCGTGGAGGAGGGGGTCATCACCCTGGTCGGGGCCACGACGGAGAATCCGTCGTTCGAGCTGAACGGGGCTCTTCTCTCGCGCAGCCAGGTCTTCGTGCTGAAGCGGCTCGACGACGCGGCGCTCGATCAATTGTTGACGCGGGCCGAGGCGCAGGAGGGTCAGGCCCTGCCTCTGACGCCGGAGGCGCGTCACGCGCTGACCGCCCTGGCCGATGGCGACGGCCGCTATCTGCTGACCATGGCCGAGACCCTGTTCGCCCTGCCGGCCGAGCCGGTGCTGGACGTCCAGGCCTTGGCGGGAACCCTGCAACGCCGCGCCCCCGCCTACGACAAGAGTCGAGAAGAGCACTATAACCTCATATCGGCGCTCCATAAATCCGTGCGCGGCTCGGACCCGGACGCGGCCCTCTACTGGCTGGCGCGGATGCTGAACGGGGGCGAGGATCCCCTCTATCTGGCGCGCCGGATCGTGCGGATGGCGGTCGAGGACATCGGCGAGGCGGACCCCCTGTCCATCATGGTCGCCAACGCGGCGAAGGACACCTACGACTTCCTTGGCAGTCCCGAGGGCGAACTGGCTCTGGCCCAGGCGGTGGTCCACCTCGCGACCGCGCCCAAGTCGGTCGCCGTCTACGAAGCCTTCAAGGCGGCGAAGAAGGCGGCCGCCGAGACGGGCTCCCTGATGCCGCCGGCCCATATCCGCAACGCCCCGACCAAGCTGATGAAACAGCTCGGCTACGGCAAGGGCTACCAGTACGACCCGAGCACGGAGGAAGGCTTCTCCGGCGCGAACTTCTTCCCCGACGAGATGGAGCGGCGGACCTTCTATTCGCCCAGGGGCGAGGGCCACGAGGAGAAGATCAAGGCGCGGCTGGAACGCTGGGCGCAGATGCGGGCGGAGATGCAGTCGAAGGCTGAGTGATCAACGTTCATTGTCGAAATCGCCGACGAGTCATAGCGTGTCCGTTCACGCGATCCTTGGGAGGGGACGATGGCTGACGGAACGAAGACGCCCTGGCATCTGTGGCTGGTGGGAGTGGTGAGTCTGCTTTGGAACGGGTTCGGCGGCTACGACTTCATCATGAGCACGACCCAGGGCGAGACCTATTGGCGCGCCTCGGGCATGACCCAGCCGATGATCGACTACTACAACGCGATGCCGACCTGGATGTACGGGTCGTGGATCATCGGTGTCTGGGGCGCGGTGATCGGGTCGATCCTGCTCCTTCTGCGTAACAAGCTGGCCGTGCCGGCCTTCGCCCTGTCGCTGCTGGGCGCAGCGGGTAGCCTTATCTACGGACTGATGAACCCGATGCCGGGCCTGCCGCCGGCCATGGCGATGATGGCGTATATGCCGTGGGTCATCCTGGTGATCGCCGCCCTTCTGCTCTGGTATGCCTGGACGATGCGCAAGAAGGGCGTGCTGTCGTGAGCGGCTTGGGGCAGACCATCAAGACGCCCTGGCACCTCTGGGTCGTCGGCGTCGTGGCGCTGCTGTGGAACAGCTTCGGCTGCGTCGACTACACCATGACCCAGACACAGGGGGACGCCTGGCTGACCAGTATGGGCATGACCGAGGCGCAGATGGCGTATTTCCACGCCATGCCGGCCTGGACCCACGGCGCATGGGCCATCGGCGTCTGGGGCGGCCTGCTGGGCGCGCTTCTGCTGCTGCTGCGCCGCAAATGGGCGACACCGGTCTTCGTGGTCTCCTTCCTCGGCTGGCTGGCGGGCGCGGTCTATGCGTTCGGCATGTCTGACGGGATGGAGGCCATGGGCTCCATGTGGCCGATGCAGGTCGTCATCGGTGCGGCCTGCGTCTTCTTCATCTGGTACGCCTGGACCATGGGCAAGAAGGGCGTGCTGCGTTGACCGGCATGGGCGGACGGCTTCGCACGCCCTGGCATCTGTGGCTGGTCGGGGTGGTCGCCCTGCTGTGGAACGGCCTTGGCTGCCTCGACTACACCATGACTCAGGTCCAGGGGGACGCCTGGCTGGCCAACATGGACCCGACCGAGCTGCAGATGGCCTATTTCCACGGCATGCCGGCGTGGACGGACGCCGCCTAGGCGATCGGCGTCTGGGGCGGCCTGCTGGGCGGGCTGCTGCTGCTGCTCCGCCGGAAATGGGCGCTGCACGCCTTCGTCGCTTCGTTCCTCGGCTGGGCCGCCGGCGCCGTCTACACCTTCGGCCTGTCGAACGGCATGGAGGCGATGGGCCCCTGGTGGCCGATGCTGCTCGCCAAGGGCGCGATCTGCGTCGTCTTCGTCTGGTACGCCCTGAGCATGGGCAGGAAGGGCGTCCTGCGCTGAGGGGCTGACGGACGGTCGGTCTTTCGCCTATGCAGGCGCGGTGACCGACCGTTTCCCCGTTTCCCTGTCCGATCAGGACATCGCCGCCGTCCGCTCGTGGGTCATCCACGAGGACGCCTCGACGATTGCGTTTGCCAAGCCCGCCGGCCTGTCCAGCCAGGGCGGCCGCATCCAGGCGCACACGCTGGACGACCTGCTGTGGGCCTTCGCCCGCTCGAACGGGAAGCGGCCGGATCTCGTGCATCGTCTGGACCGCGACACCTCCGGCGTCATCCTCGCCGCCAAGACCAAGCCCGCCGCCGGCTTCCTCGGCAAGGCGATCCAGGCGCACAAGCTCACCAAGACCTATCTGGCCCTGGTCTCGGCCGCGCCCGGGCCGCCCAGCGGCGACATCAACGTCCCCTTGGTCCGCCAGGAGATCGGTCGCGAAAGCTACATGCGGGTCGCCGCCTTCGACGCGAAAGGCGCGCAGGGGTCGCGCAGCAAATACCGCACCCTATCGTCCAGCGAGGAAGGCGCCCTGGTCGAGCTCCAGCCCTTCACCGGCCGTATGCACCAGCTGCGCGTCCACATGGCCCACATCGGACGGCCTCTGGTCGGGGATGTCCGCTACGGCGGCGCTCTGACAGCGGCGGGCCGGGGCGCGCCCCGGTTGATGCTGCACGCCGCGTCGTTGAAGTTCCCGCACCCGGACGGTGGCGAGCGCACGGTGACGGCTGAACCGCCGGAGGATTTTAAGTCGCTGGCGGAAGCGATGGGGCTCAAGATCTAAACCCTTCTCCCGTTGCGTGAGAAGGTGGCCGAGCGAAGCGAGGTCGGATGAGGGGTCATGCTGACGTTTGAAATCAGCCTCGCCAACCCTCACTCCAGCCATCGGCGTGACCCCTCATCCGTCAGCCTTCGGCTGCCACCTTCTCCCGCAGGGGGAGAAGGAATACAGGCGATACCCATCAACGGACGCGTCGATTCGCTCAATCAAATCAAGGCTCGGCCCTAACGGGAGGCCTTTTATCCATCACCCCCTGAAACGCCCCCATACTGATCCCTTTCGTGCGGAAAGGATCACCATGGGCGAACGCTACGGACGCATCGGACGCTTCGGACGCTTCGGACGCTTCGGACGGTGTTTTCGGGTTCGGGCCAGCCAGACTCAACGGACTATCCAGACTCCATTTCCCGGAGTCTGGATCATCGGGAACGCCTAACCCGCCCGCTGCGCTTAACCTTGTGAAACGACTACGCCCATGATCCGCACCCTCATCATCGCGACTGCCGCCCTGAGCGGCCGCCTGCGCCAGCCTCGCCCCTTATGGAGCCCAGCGGGGCCCGAACGGGCAGGGCTATTCGGAACAGCGGATCGAGAGCGACCGCTATCGCGTCACCTACAACGGCGTCGGCGCGCCCGCACCCGTCGCGGACATGGCCCTGCTGCGGGCTGCCGATCTGACCGTCGAGCAGGGCTATGACTGGTTCGAGGTGACCCAGCGTTATATCGACGGGCGGCCGGACAGCGCCGGCGGCTTCCGTCCCAACGTCTCGGTCGGCTACGGCGGCAGCTCGGGCCGCTACGGCGGTCACCGCTACTCGTCTTCCGGCGTGGGCGTCGGCGTGGGCCTGAATTTCGAAGGGCCGTCGGCGACCTCGACCGTTCTGGAAATCCGCCTGGGCCGAGGCGCCCGCCCTGATCGGGGCGAGGCTTATGAGGCGCGGGAGGTGCGTGACTCGCTCAGCGGCCGCGAGTGAGGGCGCGGTATTCGACGAGGCGTTCCTTGTCGCGTCGCACCTGGTCGCCGATCGTGTTGTCGACGTCCAGCGAGGCGTAGCGGACCCATCCCTCGACCCCCAGCTTGTCCTTCACCGCCGCAGTCGGGGTCCGCCAGTTGAAGTAGGACAGCCAGGACACCAGCAGCCCCATTCCCAGCGCGACCAGCTGCAGGATCCGGAAGCCCGCTTCATTGGCTGCAGGGGCGGGCCAGAAGGCGAAGATGGCCAGCCAGACCAGCAGTACGAAAGGCGTCGTGATCCGCGCAACCCAGCGCATCCAGTAGCGTTCGCGGCGCACGCGCCACAGCTCCATCTGGGCGAATTTCTCGAGATATTCCATGCGTGCCGCGATCCACATCACCAATCGTGTGAGGAACAAGGCGCGCTGGCCCCAACCCTTGCCGTCCATCTGGAACTGGGTCTCGGCCTGATCTGACAGGGCCCGGGCATTGGTGAACAGGTTCTGCAGCTCGCGCGTCCGCTGAACCACCTCGCGCGACAGTTCGTAGGAGTCGTTCTCCAGCCGGAACCTGTACTGGACGAACAGGATCGAGGACACGCCGAAGAAGATGCCGACGGTGATCAGCATGCCCAGAACTGCCAGGCCCAGACCCTGGGGCTGGCCTCCGGTCCAGTCTGCGAAGATCCCGGGGCCCAGGACCGCCATGGCCGCGAATGCGATCAGGGAGAGCCCTTGAGTCAGGCGTTTGGTGATCACATGCACGCGCAAGGCATTGAAAACGCGACGACCATAGCCGTGGATACGGCCCCGGATATCCTCGTCGGCGGGGAAGCGTTCCTCGATCTGACGCGTGAACAGGACGTGGAACCGGTCCGGCTTGTTCTCGGTCTCCCAGAACGGGAAGATATCGAGCGCCTGGTTGAAATACTGGTCGATATTGGCCGAGATGATCCGGATCGCCTCCGGATCCAGGGTGAAATAATCGCTTTCCTGGATCGGACGCAGGATGCCTTCCTGGGCCGTGATCGGCTCGGGCGCCGGGGCGGGCGTGGCCGCCGGAATCGGGCGGTCGGGAATATCGGCCGCGCCCGACGGCGGCGCCGACGGCGACACCGGGATCGTCAGGCCGGGACCCGGCTCTGGGGTATGATGATCGTCATGCGACATGGCGGACGGTGTAACCCTTGCGACCTTGACCCGGCACTATGGCAGAACCCGTCGCCGGACCGACCGGGTTCTCTCCCAACGCGAAGCTTGGGTATCGCCGTTAACCCTGTAACGCGGCAAGTGAAGTTTCGGTCAGGTGACGCAGGCGTCTGTGAAGGTATAAGGCCCCGATCATGACAAGACTTCTGCTCGTCGCCATCGGCGGGGCCCTCGGCTCCATGGCGCGCTATGGCGTGGGACTGGGCGCCGCGCGCCTGTTTCCAGCCTCCACCTGGCCGTGGGGCACGCTGATGGTCAATGTCGTCGGCGGCCTCGTCATGGGGCTGCTGGTCGGCTGGATGGGGCTGAGGGCCGGCTCCGGGCAGGAGACGGTGCGCGTCCTCGCGGCGGTCGGCGTGCTGGGCGGCTTCACCACCTTCAGCGCCTTCTCGCTGGAGACGGCGCTGATGATCGAGCGGCGTGAATACGGTCTGGCGGGCGCCTATGTCCTGCTGTCGGTGGTGCTGGCCGTCGCGGCCCTGATGGCCGGATTGATGCTGGCCCGCCGCGCATTCGGAGACGCCCTGTGAGCTACGACCCCAAGGAAGACACAGCCGAGGCCCCTGCGCCCAAGGGCCCGGTCGGCGCCCGCGAGGCCCAGATCCTCTATGTCGCCGAGGCCGAGGACGGAATCCGGCTGGACCGCTGGTTCCGCCGACGCTGGCCGCACCTGTCGAACATCCAGGTGCAGAAGATGGCGCGCGGCGGCCAGATCCGCGTCGACGGCGCCCGAATCAAGCCGGAAGGCCGCCTGACCGCAGGGGCCGCTGTGCGCGTACCGCCGATTCCCGAACCGATCGTCCGTGCGCCCGGCGAGCACATGGCCCTGACGCCCGCAGAGATCGCCTTTGCCAGGTCGATGGTGATCTATGAGGACGACCTGGTCATCGCCCTCAACAAGCCTTGGGGCCTGGCGGTGCAGGGCGGGACAAAGACGACACGCCACGTCGACCGACTGCTGTCGGCCTGGGGCGAGGGGATGGATCGGCCGCGGCTGGTCCACCGGCTGGACCGGGATACGTCCGGCGTCCTGCTGCTCGGCAAGGGACCGGAGGCGGCCAAGCGGCTGGCGGGGGCGTTCGCGCGACGTCAGGCCAAGAAGACCTACTGGGCCATCGTCATGGGCCTGCCCAAGCCGAACGCGGGCCAGATCGACATGCATCTGAAGAAGTCGGGCATCAACGACTACGAGATCATGCGCCCGGCCGATTCGAAGGAGAACGGGGCGGAGCCGGCCGAAACCGCCTTTGCCCTGATCAGCCATGCGGGCCAGCGAGCGTCGTGGATGGCTCTGCGGCCGTTCACCGGGCGAACGCACCAATTGCGTGCACACCTGAAGGCGATCGGTCATCCCATTCTGGGTGATCCGAAATACGGCGACGAGAAATCGACCGAACTGAGCGGCCCGCTGAAGCTGCAACTGCATGCGCGACGGATCGAGCTGGACCATCCGGCGGGCGGAAAACTGATCGTCGAGGCGCCGATCAGCGCCGAACTGCGCGCCGGCTTCCAGCATTTCGGCTTCGACGAGGGCGAGGCGGACTACGATCCGTTCGAAGGCGTGAAGCGTCAGCGATGAGCCGTCCGCTCGCAGTCTTCGACATCGACGGGACGCTGGTCGATAGCCGCGCTTCGATCCTTCAGGCCGCGACGGATGCGGCGCGGGAGCTCGGGCTGCCCGATCCCGAATACGACAGGGTCCGTCAGATCGTGGGGCTGTCGCTGCCGCATGCGCTGGCGGTGCTCGAGCCAGGCCTGACGCCGTTGGAGTTGGAGCGGTTCACCGCCGCCTTCCGCGCCAGCTTCGCCCGGATGTTCGATGCGGGTCACGAGGAGCCGTTGTATCCCGGCGCGATGCAGACCCTGCGTCGACTGCACAAGGACGGCTGGCGGCTGTCGCTGGCGACAGGCCAGAACCGGCGCGGCGTGGCGCGGAACCTGGCCCGAGCCGGGTGGGCGGAGCTGTTTGTGTCATCACACTGCGCCGAGGATGGTCCGGGCAAGCCGGACCCGGCGATGCTGCACGCCGCCATGACCGCCGCGTTGGCCGAGCCCGCCTCGACGGTCATGATCGGCGACACGGCTCACGACATCTCAATGGCGGTGGCGGCGGGGGTCATGCCTCAGGGCGTGGCCTGGGGCTTCCATACGCCGCAGGAACAGACCGCAGCCGGCGCCGCTCACGTGGCCATGGACTTCGACGATCTTGAAGCCGCCCTCGACCGTTTCGCCGCACGAGCTTTCGCATGAGCCACATCCCACCGCTGGACCCGATGGTCGCCGCCAGGAAGGGCTTTCGCGAATCCGAAGAGCGGCTGAAGCGCTTCTGGAAGGACGCATCCGTCGCCGCCGGGGACGCAGGCGGCTGGATCGTACTGCTGGACGGCCGCGCGCCCAAGACGCCGGCGCACAACCGCTTCCTGTTGCCGACCGAGGCCGCCGCCCGGATGGTCGCCGACGAATGGGCGGCCCAGGGGGAGTTCCTCGATCCCGGGACCATGCCGGCGACGCGGATCGCGGCCACGGCCATCGACCGGGTGGCGGTGACGCGCGAGCCGGTGGCCGAGGAGATCGCCGCCTACGTCGGGTCGGATCTCCTCTGCTATCTCGCCGAACACCCGACTCCGCTAGTCGCGGAACAGACCCGCGAGTGGACACCGTGGCGCGGGTGGGCCGAGCAGGAACTGGGCGTCGTCGTCGTGGCGACGCAGGGCATCATCCACCGTGCGCAGCCGCCGGAGAGCATCGCCCGGGTGCGCGACCTGGCCCTCGAACTGGACGACTTCGGCCTGACGGCCCTGGCCATGGCCGTGCCCCTGCTGGGCAGCGCGCTCCTCGGCCTGGCCGTACAGCGCGGCGCGCTGGGCGGGGATGCTGCGTTCGAACTGAGCCGGCTCGACGAAGCCTTCCAGGAGCGTCAGTGGGGCGTAGACGCCGAGGCCGAAGAGCGGACCGCCGCGCGTCGCGCCGAGGCCGTCCTGATCGACCGCTGGTTCCGGGCTCTGGACTGAGCCGCACCGGGCCGGAAGCGGCTAGACTTCGACCTTCGCCTGAGTGATTCGCAGCCCCATGACCATCCACACCCCACCGCCCGAAGGCGGCCGTATCGTCGACGAACCGATGGCCGAGGCGCTGTCGCGCCGCTATCTGGCCTACGCCCTGTCGACGATCACCAACCGGGCCCTGCCGGACGTGCGCGACGGGTTCAAGCCGGTGCACCGGCGGATCATGTACGCCATGCACCAGATGCGGCTGAACCCGCAGGCCGCGGCGCGGAAATGCGCCAAGGTCGTCGGCGAGGTCATGGGCACTTATCATCCTCATGGCGACGCCTCGATCTATGACGCTCTGGTCCGCCTGGCCCAGGACTTCGCCCAGCGCTATCCGCTCGTCGACGGGCAGGGGAACTTCGGCAATATCGACGGCGATAACGCCGCAGCCATGCGCTACACCGAGTGCAAGCTGACGGCGGCGGCGGTGCTGCTGATGGACGGAATCGATCAGGATTCCGTGGACTTCCGCCCCACCTATGATGACCAGGACGAGGAGCCGGTGGTCCTGCCGGCCGGGTTCCCGAACCTGCTGGCCAACGGATCGTCCGGGATCGCCGTCGGCATGGCGACCTCGATCCCGCCGCACAATGTCGGCGAGCTGGTCGATGCCTGTCTGCTGCTGTTGGACCGGCCGGAGGCTACGACGGCTGAACTGGCCGAGATCGTCCCGGGGCCGGACTTCCCGACCGGCGGCGTGGCCGTCGAGGGCCATGTCTCGATTCTGGAGGCCTATGAAACGGGGCGGGGTGGGGTGCGTCTGCGGGCGCGCTGGGAGCGGGAACCGCTGGAGCGCGGCGGCTATCAGATCGTCATCACCGAGGTCCCGTATCAGGTCCAGAAGGGCAAGCTGATCGAGGCCCTGGCGGAGCTGATTGAACAGAAGAAGGCCCCGCTGCTGGGCGATGTGCGCGACGAGTCGGCCGAGGACATCCGCGTCGTCATCGAGCCCAAGAGCCGAAACATCGACGCCGACAGCCTGATGGAGAGCCTGTTCCGGCTGTCGGACCTGGAGATCCGCTTCCCGGTCAACATGAACGTGCTGGATGCGACCGGCACGCCGCACGTCATGGGTCTGAAGCCTTGTCTGCAGGCCTTCCTGGATCACCGGCGCGAGGTGCTGAACCGCAGGTCGCAGTGGCGGATCGAGCGGGTCGAGAAGCGGCTGCACCTGCTGGAAGGGCTCAGGATCGTCTTCCTGAACCTGGACGAGGTGATCCGGATCGTGCGTGAGGAGGAACAGCCGAAGGCTGTGATGATCGCCCGATTTGGCCTGACCGAGATGCAGGCGGACTACATTCTTGACACCCGACTGCGTCAGCTGGCGCGGATCGAGGAAATGGCGATCGAGAACGAATACAAGGCTCTGGCCGAGGAACTTGCGAACCTGCAGGCACTGTCATCCTCGCCCGCCAAACAGTGGAAGAAGATCGGACAGGAGCTGGCCGCGACGCGCAAGGCCATGGTCTCACCGCGCCGGACGACGATCGCCGAGGCCGTGGATGCCTCGGCCTTCGTGACCGCCGAGGCCTTCATTCCCAGGGAAGCGATCACGGTGATCCTCTCCGAGCGGGGCTGGATTCGCGCTGTAAAAGGCAAGGTCGACGATCCTTCCGAGCTGAAGTTCAAGGAGGGGGACAGCCTCGGCTTCTTCGTGCCAGCGTTCACGACCGACAAGCTGCTGGTGGCGGCTTCGGATGGCCGGGTGTTCACGGTCGGGGCCGACAAGCTGGCCTCCGGGCGTGGGCATGGCGAGCCGCTGAGATTGATGATCGAGCTGGAGGAGAGCGCGGGCATCATCGCGGTCCTGGCGCACCAGCCGGGCTCGAAATTGCTGATGGCGTCCAGGGCCGGTTACGGCTTCATCGCGCCGGAAGACGAGCTGCTGGCCCAGAAGCGCGGCGGGAAACAGGTGCTGAACGGCGACCTGCTGGCTGTGATCCGGGTTACCGGCGACCATATCGTCACCATCGGCGAGAACCTGAAGACCCTGATCTTTAAGGCCGAGGAACTGCCCGAGATGGGCCGTGGCAAGGGCGTGAAGCTGCAATCCTTCAAACAGGGCGGCCTGACCGACATCGCGGTCTTCACCGGCGACGTCGGGCCGGAATGGGTCGACGGCGGCGGACGCCGTCGCAACTGGCCGGACTGGAAGGACTGGCTCGGCAAGCGCGCCGGGGCGGGGCGGATGGGACCGCGCGGCTTGAGGAAGTTCCGGTGATCCCGACCCTCTACGGCATCCCCAACTGCGACACGGTGAAGAAGGCGCGGGTCTGGCTGGATCAGAACGGCCGGGCCTTCCTGTTCAATGACTACAAGAAGGCCGGGATTGATCGGGCGTCGCTGGAAGGCTGGGTCGCCGAGCATGGCTGGGAGACGGTTCTGAACAGGAACGGCACGACCTTCAAGGCGCTGGGTGCGTCCGACAAGGAGGGGCTGGATGCCGCGAAGGCCATCGCCCTGATGCTGGCGCAGCCGTCGATGATCAAACGGCCGGTGCTGGACCTGGGGGACCGGACGATCGTCGGATTCAAGTCCGCGCTCTATGAGGCGGCGTTCCTAGCCTGAGCCGTGTCCGGTCGGTCCGGACGAAAAACACCCTGACAAAACGGACGCAACGGGCGAAATCGGAAGAATTCGTCTGGAAAATCAGAGGTGGCTTGCGGATGGGGCCGATCGGATTTGTCCGAACGGCGGGCGGATGCTGGACGTGTCAAAGACCGGCCTGCGGAGATGGTGGGCGTTCTTCGCGAGCGCAAGGCATGAATAGGAAATAAATCCTCTCCGCCTCCAGAATCCCGATCATCTCCGCAGAGGCGGGGACCCAGTGCTTTCGTTGGGCACGGTGCGTGGGATCAATACCAGTGCAAAGTCCGGCCGGCGCCGAGCGCCCACAGAACTGGGTCCCCGCCTCCGCGGAGATGATCGGAGGGTGGGGACGTTACCCCTCGACGTCCGTCGCCGGGCGGTCGTGGCCGTCGGCGCGTTCGGTGACCCAGTCGCCGTTGCTGTCGGCGTATTCGATCATGGCGTTGTCGTCGGACACCTTCTGCTCGCGGGCGGCGCGGACGGCGGCGGCCTTGGCGGCGTCGTGGTCGGGGAAGGTCTCGGAGAAGGTGTCGCCGACCTTGTAGGCCCAGCCGCCGTCATGCTCGACGATGCGATAGGTGACGTGGCTCATGATGCGACTCCGGTGGGGGGATTTCGATCTGGATCGTAGCTCCGCTAGTCCGGCGCTGCGATCCAGCTTTTTGCTTTTTCGCATTCTTTGCTGCGAACCGGTGTCCACTTCGCTGGCGAATGCTCCAGATGGCATTTTCTTCGCCGACGTGCATCCATTCATCCGGTCGGCGCCGACCACTCATCGAAAGCGCGGGCGATGGGCCGGCGCCCAAGGGGTGAATGACGATGGTCGAACTGTTCCAATCCTTCTGGTGGCTTCTCTTCCCGCTCGGTTGGTTCATCTTCGGCGGCTTCAACGCCATGGTGAACTACTACCGCCAGAAGAACGTGCTGAAGATCATCAAGACCTACGCCGACCGGGGCGAACAGCCGCCCGAGGCGCTGCTGAAGATCGTCGAGCAACCGATCGACGATCGCCACGAGTACACGCAGAACAGGCGGATGGACGACGGCAACGGTTTCTCGGTCGTGCTGTTCGGGATCATGGCCGTGGGCTTCGGCTACGCCAGCTGGTCGAACATGTACGGGGCCGGCGACGCCTTCCTGATCGTGGCCTTTGTGATGGGCGCCCTGGCCGCGGCCTCGCTGGTCTCGAGCCTGCTCGGCCGTCGACGCCGCCGGGACTGAATGTCGGTCCGTGGGGGGCAGGAGGATGGACGGCGCCTCAGTGGATGTGGGGCTGGTGGCGGCCGCGCGCGCCGGTTCGGACGCCGCCTTCGCGCGGCTGGTCGAGCGGCACCAGGCGCCGGTGCGGGCCTTTCTCAGGCGGCTGCTGGGTCGCAATTGGGACGAGGCGGACAACCTGGCCCAGGATGTATTCGTGGCGGCCTGGGGTTCGCTGGGGCGGCTGAAGGATCCGGCCGGTGTGCGGTCCTGGCTGTTCGGCATCGCCTGGCGCAAGGGGCAGGACCGGATCCGGTCGGGCCTGCGATCGCAGGCGCGCGACCGGTCGTGGCTGGACGAAACGGCCCCGACGGGCGGGATCCCGGAAGAGGACCGGCTGGCCCTGGCCGATGCGATGGCCGGACTGCCGGCGGACCAGAGGGCCTGCGTCGCGCTTTGCCTCGCAGACGGCTGGTCGCATTCGGAGGCGGCCGAGGCGCTGGGCCTGCCGCTCGGGACCGTAAAGTCCCATGTCGCGCGGGGCAGGGCGCGATTGCTGGCCGCGCTGACGGGAGGGTCCGATGACGCCTGAGGAGCGGCTGAACGCATTCTTCGCCGAGGCGATGCCGGCGACGCGCGACCTGGGCTTTCAGGCCGGGGTCGCCGAGCGGGTCGCCCGTCGGCGCGCGGTCGCCACCGTCGTAGCCCTGATCCCGTGGACCATCGCGGCCATGGTGCTGTGCTGGGCCGTCGGACCGATGATGGCGCCCGTGGTCGAGGGCATGGGCCAGACCCTGGCGCCCGCCGCCGCCATCCTGATGCTGACGGGGCTGGGCGTGGTCGTGCTGACGGCGTCGGCGCGGCGGCTGAGGCCGCTCTAGGCGGCTTCGAGAGCCTCAAGCTCCTGCTCGTCGGCGTCCATATACTGGAGGCAGCGGTCGCGTGACGCCCGGAGAGATCGTTCGGTGATTGCGGCGACCAGCGGGCGCGCCGCCTCGTGGTCAGCGTCGGCGCAGACGAAATAGTAGCTGCCATGCTCGGGGATCAGGGCGAGGACGCCCGCAGCGTTGTGCACCAGGGCCTGGCTGAGAGCGTAGTTGAGGCCCTCCGCATATTCGCCGTCGGTCTCGGGGGCGATCGCGGGAACGAGCGCCAACCATGCCGGATCGCCGGTGGCCATGCCGTCGAACACCTTCTGAATACCGGTAGGGTCCGCAGGACCGGTGAGTACGGCGACGGTGTGGGCCGCTCCGTCGGCTGCGATCAGGTCGGCGACGTGTGCGGCGGTCAGGGCCTGCGGCTCGGCCGTCTCGGTCTCGGCCGTTGCTTTGGTCCTCGGAGAACAGGCGGCCGCGAGGGCTGCGCAGAAGACGAAGGTCAGAAGCTGAGGGCGACGAATCATACGAAGTATCCTGCGATCTGATTGATCTTGAAGAGACGCTACGGGGTTCGCCGAGGGTTCGCCATGCGCGGATGCGACCTGTCAGGATGGGTCAGACGTCACCTTACGAAGATTTCACGTCGTCAATCGCATCCGTTGAGCCTCGCCGGCGCCTCTTGTGATCAGAAGGTTCGGGCATCAGGCTCCGGCCCATCATCGAAAGAGGGGATATCCCATGGAAGACTTCATTCCGATCTTCGCCATCTTCGCCGTCTTCGGCTCCATCACGGCCATCATCGTCGGCCCGACCTATTTCAAGAGCCGTGAACGCCGCGAGATGCAGGCGACTGTCCGCGCCGCCATCGACAAGGGACAGCCCCTGCCGCCGGAGGTCATCGACGCGCTGAGCACGGAAGCGACGAAGAACATCCCGTCGCGCAGCCGCGACATCCGCCGGGGCATCATCTGGCTGGCCGTCGGCATCGGCATGGCCGCCTTCAGCCTGATCAACGACCTGCGGGGCTTTGGTGACGACTGGAACGACGGCCCCAACTTCGATGGCGGGCTGCTGGGCATGGCGGCGATCCCGATCACCATCGGACTGGCCTTCATCGTCCTCAGCTTCTTCAACAAGAACAAGGACTGAGCGCGGTCAGGCATCTCCAGGAAAGTTGGGGGGAACTGTCATGCCCAAGGCCCTAATGGATCACCACGACGTCGAACTCGCCGCCCTCGCGGCGGCGGGGGGACGGCGGGAGTTCGGTGAACTGGTCCGCCGCCACGGCTCGGCCGTGCGGTTCCTGCTGCGCCGCATGGGAGCTCAGGTCGCCGAGGCCGACGACGTCGCCCAGGACGCCTTCCTGCAGGCGTTCGAGAAATGCGCCGAGTTCCGGGGCGAGGGCACCTTCGCCGCCTGGGTCAAGCGGATCGCCGCGCGCCTCTATCTGAAGCGCAAGGCCAGGGACGCCCGCTACGTCGCGGAAGTCGAACCGGGCGAGGACGATGCGGCTCCCGCACGCGATCAGGCGGGGCTGGTCGACCTCGACGAGGCGTTGAAGGGGTTGAACGAAACCGAACGTCTTTGCGTCTCCCTGTGTCATGGCGCGGGGCTGTCTCATCCCGAGATCGCCACGGCCATGAATCTGCCGCTTGGAACGGTGAAGTCTCATGTCAAACGTGGTCTGGATAAACTCCGCGCCCGGCTTTCGCCGGATGTCGGACAGTCGGGGAGGTCGACCCATGTCGGCTGATGAATTCGATCCGATGATCGAGCGGCTTTTCGCCCGCTCGCCCCAGATGGCCGACGCCGGCCTGTTCGTGGCCGAGGTCGAGACGAAACTGCATTCGTCCAGCCGGGTGCGCACCCTGGCCCTGACCATCGCCGGCCTGATCGGCGGGGTCATCGCGGTCAGGGAATCGGTGAACCTGAACCTGCATCTGTCGAACGATCAGGCCCCCGTGGCCGGCCGGATGATCGGACAGGGGTTGGAGGCCGCCAGCCTGAACGTCCAGGACGCGGTGGGCTCCGGCCTGTCGCAGCTTGGCCTGTCGGAGCTCACGCTGGGCTCGATGGGCGGGATGCAGTTGTTCTGGATCGCCGCCGGGGCCTTGATCGCCTTCGCGGCGGCGGGCGTGGTGAGGCTGTCGCAAGACGTGTGATTGAGGACATGCCGGCAAGGGGGCGGGTCGACGGAACCGGCCCGACCCCCAATCTCTCCGCCGCCATCAGCGGAGCATCCATGTCGAGCCAGAAACAGGAAGTCGTGAAACGGATCACGGTCCCGGAGATCACCGCTCGCAAGGGCGGCAAACCGATCGTGATGCTGACCGCCTAGGATGCGCCGACGGCAGAGATCATGGATCCTCACTGCGACGTGCTTCTGGTCGGCGCTAGCCTGGGCATGGCGGTGCACGGCATGACCTCGACGGTCGGGGTGACGCTGGAGACGATGATCCTGCACGGCCAGGCGGTGATGCGGGGCTCGAAACGGGCCCTGGGGGTCATCGACATGCCGTTCGGCAGCTATGAGGCCGGGGTCGAACAGGCCTACGCCAACTCCGTCCGCATCCTCAAGGAGACCGGCGCCCAGGCGGTGAAGGTCGAGAGTGGCCCGGAAGTGCCCGCCACCATCGAATATCTCGTGAAGCGCGGCGTGCCGGTGATGGGTCACGTCGGACTGGTGCCGCAGTCGATCAACATCGACGGGTCGTTCAAGGCGAAGGGGCGGGAAGCGGCGGAGCATGAGCGAATCCTGCAATCCGCGCATGACACGGCCGACGCCGGGGCCTTCTCCGTGGTCATCGAGGGCGTGGCGGAAGGTCTGGCTCGCGAGATTACCGAGGCGATCGCCAAGCCCACCATCGGCATCGGCATCGGCATCGGCGCCTCGGCGGCCTGCGACGGACAGGTGCTGGTCACGCCCGACACGCTGGGGATGTTCGACTGGACCCCGAAATTCGTACGGAAATACGCCGATCTGCGCACAGAGATCGGCCGCGCGGTCGAAACCTATGCCGCCGATGTGAGAGCCCGCCGTTTTCCTGCCGAAGTCGAGACCTACTTCTCCAAAAAGGCCGGCTCTGCCGTAGCCCCCGTCTTGTCTTCAAGAGGCGTTGCGAGGGCGAGGGGGACCCTCTAGGGTCCGCGCCGATTGGCTTTTCAGCGTTTTTTGGGGCGGCTCCGCTAGTGACTGATGTCTTCGAAGAGGTCGAGGAGGAGATTCGCTCCGAACGCCTCAAGCGCCTGGCGCGCAACTGGCTTCCCATTCTGGGCGGCGTCCTGCTCGTCGCGCTCATCGCCGCCCTGGCCTGGTGGGGCTGGCAGAGCTTCCAGACCAGCCGCGCGAATGCGGGCTCGATCGCCTATCAGCGCGGCCTGGAGTCCCTGCAGACCGGCAACTCCGCGGGGGCCGAGACCGCCTTCGCCGAGGCCGAGAAGGCCGGCAACGGCGCCTACAAGGCTCTGGCCCTCCAGCAGCGCGCCGGCCTGGCCGTCGCCGCCAACCGCATTCCGGACGCCATCCAGCTGTTCGACGACGCCGCCAAGGCCTCGGGCGATCCGATCCTGCACGATACGGCCGTCTACAAGTCGGCGCTGCTGATGATGGACAACGGCGCCACCCTTGAAACGCTGGAAGCGAAGCTGGAGCCCCTGACCAGGGAGGGCCGGCCCATGCTGGCCTTCGCCCAGGAAGCCCTGGGCATGGCCCGCCTGCAGTTCAACAAGCCCGCCGAGGCCCGCGAGGTCTTCGTGCTGCTGACGCTCGGCCAGGACGTTCCGGATTCGGTGCGCCAACGCGCGCAGGCCGCCATCGGCATGATCGATACGGGCGTCGCCGCAGGCCTGCCGGCCATCGTGGCGGCGCAGGCCGTGACGCCGCCGGCCCCTCCCGCCCCGACGGCCGAACAACTCGCCCAGGCCGCGCAAGTCCAGGCCGCCCAGGCTGCCCAACCGTGAAGACCCGCCTGATGACGACCGGAGTTCGGATGACGACCGTAACGCGCGTGCTGAAGACCGCCATCGTCCTGGGGCTCGCCGCCTCGCTGGCGTCCTGCGCCTCGGCGCGGCGCATCCTGCCGTTCGGGCTGGGTGAGGACAATGAACCCCAGGCGACGGCGAGCGAAGGACAACGCGTCTCCATCCTGGCCTTCGATCAGCAACTGGCTCCAGCGGCCGGGCTGGCCGGTCGCGACTTCTTCCTCCCGGGGCCCGTGGCCGCGACGTCCTGGCCGATGCCGGGCGGCAACGCCGAGGCCTCGATCGAGCATGTGATCGCCGCGCCGCAGTTCACCATAGGCTGGCGGCGGCGCATCGGCTCCGGCTCGACGCGCACGCGTCAGGTCATGGCGCCGGTCGTGGCCGACGCCGGCAAGGTCTTCGTCATGGATGGCGAATCGACGGTCACGGCCGTGGACGCCGCCTCGGGCGACGTGGTCTGGAAGGTCGATGTGAAACCGACCGGACGTGAGGCGGCCGGTGGCGTCTCCGCCTTCGGCCTGCCCATTCCCTTCGTCAGCGAGGGCGGCGGATCGCTCAGCGGCGGGTTCGGCGGCGGCGTGGCCGTCAGCGGCGGCAAGGTCTTCGTCGCGTCCGGCTATCGCACCATGACGGCGCTGGACGCCGCGACGGGCGCCGTGGTCTGGACCCAGCCGGTCGATGTGCCGATCCACGGCGCGCCGACGGTCGCGGGCAGCCGGGTCTATGTCATCGACGTCGACAACCAGATCATCGCCTTCAACACCACGACCGGGCTGCAGGACTGGTCCTATCGCGGCATCGTCGAGCCGGCCCGCGTCATGCGCGCGTCCAGCCCGTCGGTCAGCGGCGACACGGTCATCGCGCCCTTCTCGTCCGGTGAAGTCGTCGCCCTGCGCGCCACCAACGGCCAGCCGGTCTGGAACCAGGTCCTGTCGCGCACCAGCCGCACCAGCGCCCTGTCGGAAATCCGAGACATTGCCGGTCGCCCGGTGATTTCGCGCGGCTTCGTCTATGCCGTCAGCCACTCCGGCGTGCTGCAGGCGATGGACATCCGCACCGGCCAGCCCAAGTGGACCCTGCCGGTCGCGGGCGTCAACGCGCCCCTGCCGGCCGGCGACGTCGTCTATGTCGTGTCCAAGTCGGGTGAATTGACCCTGATCAACCGCGACTCAGGCGCCGTCTACTGGACGCGCGACCTGAACGAGGGTCGCGTGCGTCAGGAGGGCGGATTCCTGGGCTTCTTCGACCGCACCGTGCGACCGGAATGGTCGGGTCCGATCCTGGCGTCGAACCGGCTGGTTCTGGTCAATTCGGACGGCGAGGCCGTGGCCTTCGATCCGAAGACCGGCGCCCTGACGGCCACGCTGAACCTCGGCGCACGCGCCTATATCGCTCCGGCCGCCTACAACGGCGCGCTTTACGTCCTGACCAACGACGGCGAACTGATCAGCATTCGCTGACCAAAGACCGCAAAATACGCTAGAAGGCCGACATGGCACTGAAGCTCGCCATCGTCGGCCGCCCCAATGTGGGCAAGTCGACACTGTTCAACAGGCTGGTCGGCAAGCGCCTAGCGCTGGTCGACGATCGCCCGGGCGTGACCCGTGATCGTCGCTACGCCGACGGCAATATCGGCGACATGGACCTGACGCTGATCGACACGGCGGGTTACGAGGACGTCAACGACGACAGCCTCGAATCGCGGATGCGCGAGCAGACCGAGCTGGCGCTGGAAGACGGCGATCTGATCCTGTTCATGATGGATGCGCGCGAGGGGGTGACCTTGCTGGACCAGATCTTCGCCGAGCGGCTGCGCAAGCAGCACAAGCCGGTCATCCTGCTGGCCAACAAGTCCGAGAGCCGCGAGAGCGGAGGCGGTGTCGGCGAGGCCTATTCTCTGGGCTTCGGAGAGCCTGTCGCCATCTCCGCCGAGCACGGCGAGGGCATGGCCGACCTCTATGCCGCGATCCGCGACGCCTCGGTCGACATGTACATCGAGGAGGTCGACGAGCCCGACAAGCCGATCCGCATCGCCATCATCGGCCGCCCGAACGCCGGCAAGTCGACCCTGATCAACCGTCTGATCGGCGAGGACCGGCTGCTGACCGGCCCCGAGGCCGGGATCACGCGCGATTCCATCTCGGTGGACTGGGAATACGATGGCCAGAACATCCGCCTGGTCGACACGGCCGGGATGCGTCGCAAGGCCAGGGTCCAGGAGAAGCTGGAGAAGCTGTCGGTCGCCGACACCATCCGCGCCATAACCTTCGCCGAGGTCGTCGTCCTGGTCATGGACAAGGACAACGCCTTCGACGTCCAGGATCTGCAACTCGCCGACCTGGTCGAGCGCGAGGGCCGGGCGCTGGTGTACGTAGCCGCCAAATGGGACCTCGAAGAGGATCCCCAGGCGCGCATGGCCGAGTTGAAGCATCTGGCCGACGACAAGCTGCCTCAGTTGAAGGGTTCGCCTTTCGTCGCCCTGTCGGCCCACTCAGGCCGCGGCGTCGACCGGCTGATGCCGGCGGTGCTGAAGGCGCACGAGACCTGGTCGGTCAAGGTCAAGACCAAGGACCTCAACGACTGGCTGTCCCTGGCGACCCAGAGGCACCCGCCGCCCGCCGTCGACGGCAAGCGGATCAAGACCAAATACATGGCCCAGACCAAGGCCCGCCCGCCCACCTTCGTGCTGTTCGCCAGCCGGGGCGGCAATCTGCCCGAGCACTACATCCGCTATCTGACCAACTCGATCCGCGAGAGTTTCGACCTGCCCGGCGTGCCGATCCGGCTGACGGTCAAGGGCGGGTCGGAGAACCCCTATGCGACCGGCGGCGCCAAGTCGGGGCCGGAACGCTACAAGGGCGACGCCAAGACCGCGCCGCGCGCTGTCCGCAAGAAGGCGGAAGAGGAATCGCATCTGCCCGGCAAGGCGCTGGAGCAGAAGAAGACCCGCGTGGCCAAGCCGCGCATCATCGGGGCGGTGAAGAGCAGCGCATCGAAGAAGGCCGGGTCATCGGTCGCCGTGCAAAAGGGCGCGCGCGGCGGGGCGAGGCAGGTCTCGCGGTCGGGACGTGTGCGGACCGGGCAGAAACACGCGCCGAAGAAGTAAGGGGGTAAGCCGGGGTTTGTGCCGGAATCGCCTGACGTTCCTCGACATGTAGTGTCCGGTATTTGACCGCAACCCGCTGACCGCTTTCGACCCTTTGCGGTCATTCGGTAGGCCCGACCGACAGCTGGCTGACAGGTCCGGTGAGGCCGATCAACTTGACGCGCACTTTTCGGGCAATCAGTCTGACTTAACCAAGCGACCCCTCGACGGGTCAGACCTCTATGGCGCATTCAAAAAGGAGCGGTCTTTTGGCTATGCGGTGACAGAAAGCCCTGCGGGATGACCAGGGTTACGAGTTTGACCCAAGTCAAAGCCGCTGTCGGCGGCCCAGCCCATTTTCCTGTCAAACTAGGACGATGCCAATGCGCACCCGCGCGACCGCCACCCTTCTGACTGCGCTCGCGCTTTTCGTTTGCGCGCCTCACCCTGCGATGTCCGTCGCTCAGACCGCCCAGGAGGTGCCTCCTCCCAACTGGGCGGCCCTCGACGAGGAGGCCGCAGCGAGGGGTGCCGCGATCGCTGAGGGTGTCTGCGCCAGTTGTCATGCCGTCGGTTTGTCTGGGGTCAGCCCCTATGCGGCCGCGCCTCCCTTTCGCGACATCGTCGCGCGGCGTCCGCTCGATGAGATCGAGACGGCCATGGCTCAGGGGTTGGTGACAACCCACCCGGCGATGCCGCCCTTCACCTTCCGGGCGGGCGAGATCGACGATCTGATCGCCTACCTCGAGACGGTGCGTCAGGCCGGACCCCGCGGCTAGTGACGGGCAAACGAACTGAACGGTCAGGCGCGCGTGCCCTCCTCACGCGTCTGGGCCCAGGGCTCGTCACCGGCGCGGCCGATGACGATCCCAGCGGCATCGGCACCCACAGTCAGGTAGGAGCCCAGTTCGGCTACGGGCTAGCCTGGACCTTCGTGCTCAGCTTTCCGCTACTGTTCGTCATCCAGCAGGTGGCGGCCCAGATCGGTCGGGTGACGGGGGGCGGCATCGCCCGCAACGTCCGACGTCACTATCCCCCCCCTCTTCTGTGGGGCGTCGTGACCCTGCTGCTGATCGCCAATGTCATCAACCTGGGGGCCGACCTCAGCGCGATGGGGGCAGCGCTCAGTTTGCTGACCGGTGGAAAGAGCGCACTCTACACCCTGCTCTTCGACGTCTTCTGCGTGGTGATCGAGGTGGCCCTGAACTACGCGCGCTACGCCGCCGTCCTGAAATGGGCGACCCTGTCGCTGCTGAGCTACTTCGCGGTCGTCGCGGTCGCGGGCGTGCCTTGGGGGCGGGCCCTGACCTCGCTGGTTGTGCCCGAGATCCAGTGGAACGCGGCCTATGCCACTGCGATGGTGGCCATCCTGGGGACCACGATCAGCCCCTATCTGTTCTTCTGGCAGGCCGGTCAGGAGATCGAGGAACAGCATCGTCACCACGCGAAGCCCCTGTGCATCGCGCCGCGTGAGGCCGGGCCAGAGCTAGAACGCATCCGCCTCGACACCCTCGTTGGCATGGCGTTCAGCACCCTGGTGTCGCTGGCGATCGTGTTCGCCACGGCGGCGACCCTGAACGCCCACGGCATCACCGACATCGCGACTTCCGCCCAGGCAGCGGAGGCGTTGCGACCAATTGCCGGGCCCTTCGCCTTCGCTTTGTTCGCGGTCGGCATCATCGGTACAGGCTTGCTGGCCGTGCCGGTCCTGGCCGGGTCGGCCGCCTATGCCGTCACCGAGATGGTCGGGGTCGCGGGAAGCCTCGACGCCAAACCGATGCGCGCGCGCCTGTTCTACGCCACTATCGCCGTGACCACTCTGTTGGGAGCCTCGTTGAACTACATCGGCATTGACCCGGCGCGAGCCCTGTTCTGGGCGGCGGTGGTCAACGGGGTGCTCGCAGCCCCCCTGATGGCAGTGATGATGCTGATCGCAGGCAATCCCCGCGCCATGGGGCGGCTGACGCTTTCCCGCGGCGCGACGATCGCGGGATGGACGGCAACGACGGTCATGGCCGGGGCGACGGCGGTCTTCTTCGTGACCGCGCTTTGGCGCTGACTCACATCAATCATCCCGAGGCTTGGTGGCAGCTCTCGCCGTTCGCTCAGCGAGGAGTAGCTTCCGAAATCGAATGTCCGGATTCCGGCAATCGATCGATGACCGCTTCTGGCGCAGAGACGCCTCCGGTCCCGTTCTAGGCGCAGGTCCGCGTTCCACCCGTCTCGGACATCACGCCGGTCCGCTTTCTGGCGGGGTGAGCGGCCCTTCAGATCAGCGCGCCCGACCCCAGCCCGGCCTTCCACTCCCGAAAACTCGCCCTCAACGCCGGCGTCAGGTCGCCGCGCGCGAGCTCGACCACCAGCGGCCCGATCTCCGACGGATGGGTCAGCGTCTCGAGGTCCTCGCCCGGGAAGGCCTGGGCCCGCATCTGGGTGCGCATGCGGCCGGGGTCGAGGACGCTGATGCGGACGGATGTGCTCTCGATCTCGTCGGCCCAGGCCAGCATCAGGGCCTCGGCGCCCGCCTTGGTCGCGGCGTAGAGGCCCCAGAAGGCCTTCGGCTCGCGGGCCAGACTGGTCGTCAGGTGGATCACGCGTCCGGCGTCGGAGGCGCGCAGCAGGGGCTCCAGCGAGCGGATCAGGCGGTAGGTGGCGGTGAAGTTGGTCTTCTCGATCTTGGCGAAGCCGCGCGGGTCGATGTGGCTGACGGGCGTCAGGCCCTGGGCGCCCAGGGTGGCGGCGGCGTTGACCCAGATGTCGAGCTTGCCGAACCGGCCGAAGATGGCGCCGCCCAGACGGTCGATGCCGCCGCCGTCGATCAGGTCGAAGGGCACAAGGGTCGCGTGACGGCCGGTGGCGGCACAGATGGCGTCGTCCAGCTCCTCGAGAGCGCCCTGTGTCCGCGCCGTGGCGACGACGTGGGCGCCGGCGACGGCCAGGGCCAGGGCGGCCTCATAGCCGATGCCGCGTGAGGCCCCGACGACGAGGGCGATACGGTCTTGAAGCGGGAGGGCGTCGGTCATCGCGCCTGATAGCGCGCCGACCGAACCGGCGGAAGACGGTTCAGAACCCTTCTCCGGCCTGCCACAGGCTGAAGCTCACGCCCTGATCGTCGTGGACGGCGCAACTGAGGCCGGTAGGGCTTTCGGCCGGGATCGCGGACTTGCCCCCGAGCGCGTTCACCCGCGCGCAGGTCGCAGCGATGTCGTCGACACGGAAATACAGGTTGGCGTAGTCGCGGGCGCGCTCGACCTTGGTGAAGCCGAACGGCGGATTGCTGTCGGCGACGTGGGCGTAGGTCAACTTCGACGCGTCGTCGTCGAAGGTCCAGCCGAACAGGGCGCCGTAGAAGGCCTTGGCCCTGGCGATGTCCACGGTGTCGAGGGTGAAGTAGCCGAGGTTGATCATGGCTTCCTTGCCTGGGCGCGATCCTGTCCGAAAACCGGCGTCCACTGTCTCGGGATCGCGCCTGCTAAGCGCTGACCAGCAGGGAAAGTTGCCGGCTGACCGCATCGCGGCCGCCTTCCTCGATCTCGCGGTCCACCAGACGGGTCGGATAGTCGCCGGTGAAATAGTGGTCGGTGAACTGGGGTGCGGCGTTGTTGCGGGCCGTTTCGCCCATCGCCTTGTAGAGGCCGTCGACCGACAGGAAGCCGAGCGAGTCTACCTCGAGCATCTGGCGCATCTCTTCCATCGTCTTGTTGGCGGCGATCAATTGGTCCCGCTCGGGCATGTCGATGCCGTAGAAGTCGGGCCACAGGATCGGCGGGCTGGCGGAGCGCAGGTGGACTTCGGTGGCGCCGGCGTCGCGGACGGCGCGGACCAGTTTCACCGAGGTCGTGCCGCGCACGATGGAGTCGTCGATCAGGACGACGCGCTTGCCCTCGATGACCGACCGGTTGGGGCTGTGTTTCATGGCCACGCCCTTCTGGCGGGCGCCCTGGCTGGGCTGGATGAAGGTGCGGCCCAGATAGTGGCTGCGGATGATCCCCATCTCGTAGGGGATGCCGCTCGCCTGGGCGTAGCCGAGCGCAGCCGGGACGCCGGAGTCGGGGACAGGGACGACGACGTCGGCCTCGATCGGGAACTCCCGGGCCAGGCCTTCGCCCATCCGCTTGCGCACGCCATAGACAGAGCGGCCGTTCACGACGCTGTCCGGGCGCGAGAAGTAGACGTATTCGAACAGGCAGGGGCGGGCGGCGCGGGCCGGGAAGGGCTTCAGCGAGCGCAGGCCCTCGTGGTCGATGACGATGACCTCGCCATGCTCGACGTCGCGGACGAAGGTCGCGCCGATGGTGTCCAGTGCGCAGGTCTCCGACGCCATGACCCAGGCGTTGCCGATCTTGCCGAGCACCAGCGGGCGGATGCCCAGCGGATCGCGCGCGCCGATCAGCTTGGTGCGGGTCTGGGCGACCAGGGCGTAGCCGCCCTCGATCCGCGCCAGGGCGTCGATGAAGCGGTCGACGATCTTGGCCTTACGGCTGCGGGCGATCAGGTGGAGGATGACTTCGGAGTCCGAGGTGGACTGGAAGATCGAACCTTCGCCGACCAGCTGGTTCCGCAGATAGTGGAAGTTGGTCAGGTTGCCGTTGTGGGCGATGGCGATGCCGCCCTGGTCCAGGTCGGCGAACATCGGCTGGATGTTACGCAGGAAGCTGCCGCCGGCGGTCGAATAGCGGGTGTGGCCGACGGCCGCCGAGCCCGGCATGCGTTTGGCCAGGTCCGTGCCGCCGAAAGCCTCGCCCACATGGCCCATATGGCGTTCGGTGTGGAAGCGCTCGGCATTGACCGAGGCGATGCCGCAGGCTTCCTGACCGCGATGCTGCAGGGCGTGCAGGCCGAGCGCGACGATGCCCGAGGCCTCGTCCTTTTCGGCGCCCCAGACGCCGCAGACGCCGCATTCGAGGCGCGGATGGTCGTCGTCCGCGTCTCGATAGTGCTCCCGGTGAACGACCGGGGGCTGGATGTCGTGAGGAAAGCTGCGCATCGTGGGGGCTCCGATGACAGGCGAAATTCTTAGGGGGCGGCGGACGGGCGCGAGTTAGGGCTGGTTTGGGGCGAGGGCAAGGCTTGATCGCCGGAAAAGCCTCTGCGGACGGACGAATCGACCACGGGGCTGATGGCGTCGGCGCCGCGGCCGATGCCGGGCAGGATGATCTGGATGGTGCGGGCGGCCCCGGCGCTGACCGGACGCAACGTCGCCTCCGACAGCCAGCGCGGCGTTCGCTCGCCCGGCATGGCCGCCACGATCACCAGATGGATGGCTCCCAGCAACACCAGCGAGCGTGCGGCGCCGACGAGGATGCCGATGAACCGGTCGACGCCGCCGAGGGTCGGATGGGCCTGGGCCCGCCGGGACAGGATCGAGCCGAAGATGCGGATGCCGAAATAGACCAGCAGGAAGGACGCTATGGCAGCGGCGATGGAGCCGGCCCAGTCCGGGTCGATCAGGGCCCGCCCAAGCGGCGCCGTCAGCGGCAGGGCGACCAGGGCGAGAAACGCCGCCAGCACGAAGCTGAGCAGGGTGATAAGCTCGCGGGTACCGCCGCGAACCCAGCCGGCGGCGGCTGAGGCGAGGATGACGATAATCGCGAAGAGGTCGAAGCCGGTCATGCAGATGTCTCTTCCCCGTTCGCGCCTTCGCAAATGGGGAGGGGGACCACGAAGCGGTGGATGGGTTCTATAGTCCTGGTTGACGGCGATCGTTTCAAGCAAGAACCCCTCCGTCTCTTCGCTTCGCTACGAGCCACCTCCGCATCTGCGATGGGGAGGTGACGTAGGCTCAATACCTGTTCTGCGAGATTCGTTCGACGGCTTCCGTCAATCGGCTGACGCCTGTGATCAAAACGTCGCCGCTCTTGACTGTCAGGGGCGGGGAGAGGGCCTGGTCGAAACCGAGCTTCCGGGCTTCGCGCAGCCGGGCTTCGGCGCGGCCCACGGCGCGCACCTCGCCTGACAGGCTGATCTCGCCGAAGACGATGCAGCCCTGGGGCAGGGGCATGCCGGTGGCCGAGGAGATCAGGGCCGCCGCAGCGGCGAGGTCGGCGGCGGGTTCATTGATGCGCAGACCACCCGCGACGTTCAGATAGACGTCCTGGTCCCCGAAGCCGAAGCCGCAGCGCGCCTCGAGCACCGCCAGCACCATGGCGAGACGGCCGGTCTCCCAGCCGATGACGGCACGGCGCGGGGTGCCGTAGGCGGATTTGGAGACCAGGGCCTGGATTTCGACCAGGACGGGACGGCTGCCCTCGATGCCGGCGAAGACTGCGGCGCCCGGTGCGCGATCCTTGCCTTCGCCGAGGAAGAGGGCCGACGGGTTGGACACTTCGCGCAGGCCTGCGTCCCCCATCTCGAACACGCCGATCTCGTCGGTGGCGCCGAAGCGGTTCTTGCCGGCGCGCAGGATGCGGAAGGGGTAGCCGCGCTCGCCCTCGAAGCTGAGGACCGCGTCGACCATGTGTTCGACCACGCGGGGGCCGGCGACCTGGCCGTCCTTGGTGACATGGCCGACCAGGACGACGGCGGGGCCGCCGGCCTTGGCGAGGCGGACCAGTTCGCCGGCGCAGGCGCGGACCTGGGTCACCGAGCCGGGCCCAGCCTCATGGGCGTCGGACCAAAGGGTCTGGATCGAATCGACGATGACGATGTCGAATTTTTCGCGCTTCAGCGTGCTGAGGATGTCGCGCAGCGCCGTGGCGGAGGCGAGCTGAACCGGCGCTTCGGACAGCCCCATCCGCCTGGCCCGGGCGCGAATCTGTTCGATCGCCTCCTCGCCGGAAATATAGGCGACGCGGGCGCCCGAAAGGGCGGCGCGGCCGGCGACGTCGAGAAGCAGGGTCGACTTGCCGACGCCGGGATCGCCCGAGAGAAGGATGGCCGAGCCGGGCACGACGCCGCCGCCGCAGACGCGGTCGAACTCGGTCACGCCGGTGACGATGCGCGGCGGCTCGGGCGTTTCGGACAGCAGGGATTCGAACTGCAGGCCCCGCGCCCTGGCCGTCGATGCGGGTTTCAGGGCGCCGGGGGGCGAGGCCGAGCGGCCCTCCTCGACGATGGTGTTCCACTGGCCGCACGACCCGCACTGGCCCGACCACTTGCCGTGGACGCCCCCGCAGGACTGACAAACATAGATCGCACCGTCTCTGGCCATGGGAACGGCTTACAGGAGTCGCGAGCGGCGGGGCAGGGGGCGGTTTCAGGCCTGCGACCGTTTCAGACGTGGGCGGTGACCGTCAGGATTGACCCGCTTGCGCGGGCGGCCGAAACGCCGTTCGCTGCGTTCAGACCTTGGGGGAAGATATGAAGAGCATCTGTATTGCGGCCATCGCCGCGCTCGCCCTGGGCGCGTGCCAGCAGGGGGCTGAAACCGAGGCTCCGGCCGGAGTGGCGAGTCCGTCGCCGGCCGTTTCGGACGCGGCTGTGGCGCGCATTCTGGCCATCCCGGTGGCGGACCGGTGCGGAAGCGATTGGCCCGGTCATGCGGCCCCGACGGCGAACCAGGTCATCGATCTGGGCGGTGGCGCCTTCGCGGTCCTGACCGACTGCTACCCGGCCGAGGAGGGGCAGGCGCCATGGAAGAGCCTGCACACCCAGGGCGCAGACGGGGTGCTGAAATCCCAGTCGCTGATCGTCTTCAATGGCCCGGAGGCGGAGTTCGACGAAGGCTTTGACTGGGAGCCAAGCCTAACGTCGCAGTCGACTTGGGATGCGGCGGCCAGGGAACTCGTCTGGTCGGACACGGTGGGGCCGAACGATGGCGAGACGTCGACCCAGACGCGCACCATGCGCTGGAGCTGGGACGGATCCAGGCTGGCGATGCTGAGCGCGGTCCGCGTGACCCATGCGACGCCTGGAGCGCCTGCGACCGGCGAGGTCACCGGTTGGCCCGCGGCCGGCAAGACCGACCCGACCCCGCCCGCCACTCCAGTCTAGGCGGAGAGACCCTATGAACAGATCCATGATCTGCGGCGTGGCCGCGATGGCTCTGCTGTCGGCCTGTCAACAACAGACGCCGACCGCAACGGACGCTGGCCCGGCTCCTGACGATGCGATCACCGCCAGGTTCGAAGCCCTGAAGGCCTCCGCCCTGACGATGGTGAAGGCGGATGAGGACTGCGTGTTGCCCGAGCCGATGGAGAGCGAGCGCACCGTGGAGGCCGTCGATCTTGGAGGCGGTGATGTCGCCGTGCTTGTCGTCTGTTCGACCGGCACAGCGGACCAGTGGAGCCGGGTCTATGTTTCCGAGGACAACGGAGCGCCCGTCCACGTCCCTCTGCCGTTCTACAAATACCAAGGCGCGGACGGCTGGATGACCTGGGACGCGATGTCGAACATGTCATGGGATGCTGCGACCCGGACTTTTGCAGGATCGACCCGCCTCCAGGCGACGGGATGCGCCGAAGGCGCCGAATGGCGCTGGGACGGCGCGCGGCTGGTGCTGGCGCGCCAGTGGCACATGGACTGCGGGGCGATCGGGGCGGACGACGAGCTGCCGGATCCGGTGGACGACTTCCCGACCACCCCGCCGACTGAACAGCCGGCTTTGATCGCGCCTCAGGCCTGACCGAGGTAGCGGCGCTCGCAGCGGTTGCCGATGGACGTCAGCAGTTCGTAGCTGATCGTCCGGGCGGCCGTGGCGGCGTCGTCGACCGGACGGTTGGCGCCGAACAGTTCGACCCTGTCGCCGACCGAGACCTCGGCGCCGGTGATGTCCACGGCGATGACGTCCATCGACACGCGGCCCAGCAGCGGGCGCAGGGCGCCTGCGATCCAGACCTGTCCGTTCGGGCTTGAGCTGCGGAACACGCCATCGGCGTAGCCGGCGCCGCAGGTGGCGATGCGGCGGGGTCTGTCGGCGATGAAGCCGCGGGAATAGCCCACACTCTCACCGGCGGGGAGGTCGCGGATCTGGAGCACTTCGGCGGTCAGGGTGGCGACGGCCTTCAGTCGGTCGTCCGGTCGGCCCTCGGGACCGCCACCGTACAGGCAGATGCCCGGGCGGACGGCGTCGAAGGCATGGTCGGGACCGAGGAAACAGCCGCCGGAGTTGGCAAAGGACTTCAGCGCATCCGGATAACGTCCTGAAACGGCTCCGAAGGCGTCGCGCTGGCGCCGGTTCATCGGTTCCGCCGGATCGTCGGCGCAGGCGAGGTGGCTCATGACCAGTTCGAGTCCGTCGAACGGCTCCGGCGCGTCTTCCGGGCGGAAGCCCAGGCGGTTCATGCCGGTGTCGATCTGAAGCCCGCAGGCTCCGCCGCCGGCCGCATTCCAGGACGCGATCTGGTCGCCGTGGTTGAGGATCGGGCGCACGTCCGCAGCCTTCAGCGCCGCAGCTGCGTCTCCCACGCAGCCGTCCAGCACATAGATGGCTGGTTCCGGCCCGAGAGCCTCGCGCAGGGCGACGCCCTCGTCCATTCGCGCCACGAAGAAGGTCCGCGCGCCTTCTGCCAGCAGCCGCCTGGCCACCGGAACGGCGCCGAGGCCATAGGCATTGGCCTTCACTACCGGATGGACGGGCACGCCGGACACCGCTTTCAGCGCATGGAAGTTGTGCGAAAGCGCGTTCAGATCGACGGTCAGGGAGGCGGGCGCGGTCATTGACGCCTTATGCCGCAAGATCGTTGCGGGAAAAGCCGAAAAGCGACCGAACTGCCGGATCGCGGCTGTCCTTGACTTGGGGCGGCGCGTGACCGACCTACGCGCCTCGCTTTCAAGGTCTCCCGATCCATGTCCGTCAAGGTCCGTTTCGCCCCGTCGCCCACCGGCAAGCTGCATGTCGGCAACGTCCGCACCGCCCTGGTCAACTGGATGTTCGCCAAGGGCCAGGGTGGATCCTTCGTCCTGCGCATCGACGACACCGACCTTGCCCGCTCGACGCCGGAGTTCGAACAGGGGATCGAGGACGATCTGACCTGGCTCGGCCTGCTGTGGGACGAGCGGTACAATCAATCGAAACGGTTCGAGCGCTACGACGACGCGGCCGAACGGCTCAAGAAGGCCGGGCGTCTGTATCCGGCCTGGGATACGTCCGAGGACCTGGATCGTCGCCGCAAGGTGCAGCTGTCGCGTGGTCTGCCGCCGATCTACGATCGCGCGGCCCTGGCCCTGACCGACGAGGAGAAGGCCGCGTTCGAGGCCGAGGGTCGCAAGCCGCATTGGCGCTTCAAGCTGGACGGCCGCCGGGTCGCCTGGGAGGACCTGTCGCGCGGTCATGCAGAGGTCGATACCGCCTCGATGTCGGACCCGGTGTTGATCCGCGAGGACGGCCTCTATCTCTACACCCTGCCGTCGGTCGTCGACGACATCGACATGGGCATCACCCACGTCATCCGGGGCGAGGACCATACGACCAACACCGGCGCCCAGGTCGAGATCTTCGAGGCTCTGATCGCCGCCGGCCTGGGAACGACCGTGCCGAACTTTGCTCACATGCCGCTGCTGGTCGGCGCCGACGGAGCGGCCCTGTCGAAGCGTCTGGGCTCGCTGTCGGTCGCCGAGATGCGGGAGCAGGGCTATGAGCCCATCGCCATCACCAGCCACCTGGGCCGGATCGGCACCTCGGACCCGCTGGAGGTTGCCGCCGACATCCATGCCCTGGGTCTGGGCTTCAGCTTCGACAAAATGGGCCGGTCACCGGCGCGTTACGACACCGAGGATCTCGACCGGCTGAACGCTCAGGCCCTGCACGGCATGCCCTATGCGACGGCCAGGGCGCGACTGGAGGCGCTCGACTGCGATCTGGGCGAGATGTTCTGGGACGGGGTGAGGGCCAACCTGACGAAGTTCAATGACGTCGTCGATCTGGCGCGGATGGTGCGGGGACCGGTGACGCCGGTGATCGAGGATCCGGCCTTCGCGGCGGCGGCCCTGGCCGTGCTGCCGGAGGTGATCGATGCGGGCGCGTGGTCGGCCTGGACCAATGCGGTCAAGGAGAGCACCGGCGCCAAGGGCAAGGCCCTGTTCATGCCGCTGCGCCACATCCTGACGGGTCAGGCTCACGGCCCCGACATGGCGACGATCGTGCCGCTGATCGGGCGCGAACGGATCGAGAAGCGGCTGAAGGGCGAAGTCGCCTAGCAAAAAGAAAAAGGGGCGGCCCATCGGGCCGCCCCTTTTGCTCAGGCGTTGCAGACGGCCAGTTGCTCGGCCGTGAGGGTCGTACCCTTCCACGAGAACTCGGTCACCGGGCCCAGGCGGGCCGCGACGCGGCGGCAGGCGCGAGGGGCCGGTTGATCCGCGCCGCCCGAGGCGGTGCAGGTCTGGCCCTGACAACGCCAATTGGCGCCGTCGATGACGGTGGAGCGGGTCGGGACGCGGGAGGCGTCGGCCAGGACGACGCGGGTGGCGGCGGAGGACGGGGCCTGGGCGACGGCGGAAGCCGCAGCGAAAGCAGCGCAGAGGGCGAGCAAGGGGAGGACGGCGCGCATGGGGAAACTCCGGTGCAGAGAACGGACCGACAGGGTCCAGCATCAACACCGACATAGTGCGTTGTTATTCGAAACTGTCAATCCGCGTTTTCAAACGGGACGGACTTCGGAGTTGACTGACCAATGATTACTTATCGCTGGTCATGTTTCAAGACGGGCGAGGCGTCAGTCTGTCGCATCGCCTCGATCGCATCCTCGACCGTGTCGCAGACGACCCAGGCTTGCAGGAAGGAGGGCGGGGTGAAGCCGGTCTCAACGCTCTGGCGCATCAGGGCGAAGAAGATTTCCCAGAAGCCGTTGATGTTGAGGAAGATCACCGGCTTGCCATGCAGGTCCAGCCGTTTCCACGACAGCAGTTCAACGACCTCCTCCAGGGTGCCGATGCCGCCCGGGGCGACGACGAAGGCGTCCGACTGGTCGTACATCAGCTGTTTGCGCTCATGCATCGAGGTGACGACGATGGTCTCGACCTCGTCGAACAGGCGTTCGCGGCTGCGCAGGAAGGCCGGCATGATGCCGACGACCCGCCCGCCGGCCTCATGCGCCGCCCTGGCCGAGGCGCCCATCAGGCCGACGCCTCCGCCGCCATAGACCAGACGCCAGCCTTCGCGCGCCGTCGCCGCGCCGAACGCCGCGGCCGCTGCGGTGAAGATCGGATCGGCCGCGTCGGACGACCCGCAGAACAGGCAGACCGACTGGCCGTCGAACGGAGCGATGGTGGGGATTGACGCCGACATGAACCCTCGAGACGAGACGCAAGATTGGAGACAGGCCGGTCGCGCCGGTCTATCTGGGCGAACAGTCCTACAGACCCGGCGGACAGGATGAAACGACCGATCGCATCGAGGCTTTCAGCAACCCTGGCCGGCGCCGCTGCGCTGATCGTCTCTGCCTGTGGCGAACAGACCCAACCGGCCGCGGACGCGACCCAGGAAACGGGTTGGATCATGCCGCCCGAGATCGACGCGGTCGCTTCGAGCGGGCGAGAGCTGATCGTTCGCGGACAGGCCTCTCCCCTCGGGCGGGTCGTGGTCAGCGGCGCGGGGGGGCTTGCCTATGCCGTGGGCGCCGACGCTGAGGGGCGGTTCGAGCTGCGCGTGCCGCGCCCGGCCCAGGACACCCTGTTCCTGGTCGAGGCCCGCGCGGGCCAGGCGGGCTTTCCGGCGCCCTATCGCCTTCTGATCGGCGCTGACCCCTCGGCGCCGATCGCGCTCCTGGCCATCGGTGCGCCCACGCAACGGCTGGATTCCGGCCTTGGCCTGGACGCCGTGGACACCGACGGACGGGCGGCCTTCATCTCGGGAAGGTCGACTGCCGGGACCGGGGTGGTCATCGAAGGGAGCGTCCAGCGCACGGTAACGGCGGACGAGGAGGGGCGCTGGCGGCTGGCGGGGTCCGGCGACGGCACGACGCCGATCACGATCGACGGACGGGCCTATGCGCCGGCTCCGGGTGCGGTCGCGACGCCCGGTAACCTGCACCGGGCCGGGGCGGGATGGAGCATCTCCTGGTCGAGCCCGGGGGGCGGGCGCCAGTCGACATGGTTCCCCGACAAGCCGGCAACGGCCCGTTAACCAATTCGGCTCACCGATACGGCGTTCTCTCAGAGGACACCCACCACTGAACCTCTTCAGCCCGGCGCCCGCGTCGGGCTTTTTCTTTGGCGTCAGCGCGGGAGAGCGTCGGACAGATCGGCAGCGAGATCGCCGCGCTCCTTGACCTCGACCCGGTCCAGACCCAGCCAGTCCGCCATCCGGATCAGTTCCGCCGCCAGTCTCGACGCGGTCTCCGGCGTCGCCAGCGGCTCGCGCCATACCGCCTGGACCCGCAGGACGCCCGCCTGGCGATTCGCCTTCAGATCGACCCGAGCCGTGATCGCCTCGTCCTCGAGGAAGGGCAGGACATAGTAGCCGTGCGCCCGCTTGTGCGCCGGGGTGTAGATTTCCAGCCTGATGCGCACGTCGAACAGCCGCTCGGTCCGATCCCGGAACCAGATCAGGTTGTCGAAGGGGGAGAGCAGGGCGGCGCCTTGCACCTTGCGCGGCCGGCGGGCGTCCGGCGCAATATAGGTCGAGCCTTTCCAGCCCGGCACGCCGACGGGCGTCAGTCCGCCCTCCTCGACCAGTTCGGCGATGCGGTCGCGCGCGTCCTGGAGCGGCAGGCGGAAATAGTCGCGCAGGTCGGCAGCGGTGGCCACACCCATGGCCCGGGCGGCGATGCGGATCAGGGCGCGCTGGGCGTCGGGTTCGGACGGGGTCGGCAGGTTCTGGATCGCGCGTGGAATGACCCGTTCGGTCAGGTCATAGACCCGCTCAAAGCCGCGCCGGGTCCTGGTCGTGATCAGTCCGGCCCAGAACAGCCACTCCAGCGCGCGCTTGCCGTCCGACCACTCCCACCAGCCGGGCTTGCCGCGCGGGCCGGTGGCGAAGTCGGCGCCTGTCACAGGGCCGCGTCGTTCGATCTCGGCCAGGACGCCGTCGATATAGTCGCGACGTTCGCGGCCGAAGCGGTTGATGCCGGTCCAGGCGCCATGCCCTTCGCGCGCCCGCTCCATCCGCCAGCGCATCAGGGGCTGGATCTCCGGAGGCATCAGCGAGGCCTCGTGGCCCCAGTATTCGAAGAAGGACGGCGTCTTGCCCCAGGCCTCGGTCTCAAGCAGGTCGCGCGGATAGGCGCCGAGGCGGGAGAAGGCGGGCAGATAGTGGGTGCGGCTGACGACATTGACGCTGTCGATCTGGATCACGCCGAGGCGACGGGCCGTGTCACGCAGCTGACGGGCCCCTGTCGTCGTGGGGTGAGGCTTGCCGAAGCCCTGGGCGGCCAGGGCCATGCGTCGGGCGAGGGCGGGCGAAAGCTGCTCGGTCATGTCCGCGACGACCCTATCGGGCGGCCTGAAGGAAGTCTCGTCAGCGGCGCTCGGTCCAGAGATCGAGGTCCGTTTCCCGCCCGATCAGGGCCAGGCCCGAGGCGATGGACTCGAATTCGCCGCCGGTCTCGATCTTCGCGGGGTCGAACCGCCGGTTGAAGATGTCGCGCACCGCCGGGACGAAGGAGGTGCCGCCGGTCAGGAAGATGCGGTCGATCTGCTCCGGGTGCAGGCCGGATCCCTCAATCGCCCTGTCGACGGCCGTGTCGATGGCGGCCAGTTCGGGTGCGATCCAGGCTTCGAACTCCGATCGGGCGACCGGCGCTTCCAGACGAATCGATCCGGCATCGAAAACGAAGGTCGCGCTCTCGTCGCGCGACAGGTCCATCTTCAGGTGCGAGATCGCCTGGTAGAGGGCGTAGCCGTGGTTGTCGTCGAGCACCTCGATCAGCCGCGCGACCTTCCCGGGTTCCTCGGCGATCCGGGCTATGGCGCGGATGTCCTTCATGTCGCGCGAGGCGCGCAGCAGGGCCAGCTGATCCCAGCGCGCAAAGGCGGCGTAGTAGCGCTGGGGGATGGGCAGGGTCTTGCCGAGCGTCCGGTATGAGCCGCCCTTGCCGAGCGCCGGCGACACCAGCTGGTCGATGATCCGGTAGTCAAAGGCGTCGCCGGCCACGCCGACACCCGACCGTGCGAGCGGCGTGGAGCGCAGCCCCTCGGGCGACGGCTCGAAACGGACGATGGAGAAGTCGCTGGTGCCGCCGCCGAAGTCCGCGACCAGAACATTGGCCGGTTCGGTCAGTTTGCGAGCGAAGAAGAAGGCCGCGCCGACAGGCTCATAGGCATAGCGGATGTCGGTGAAGCCCAGCCGGGCGAACGCCGTCTGGTAGCGCGAGAGCGCGAGGTCCGCGTCGGGCGCTCCGCCGGCGAAGGTCACAGGTCGCCCGACGATGACGCGAGGCGGCAGGGCATCCATCGCCTCGCCCGCGTGATGCTGGAGGCGCAGCAGGAAGGCCGCCAGCAGGTCTTCGAACTTGTAGCGCCGGTTGTCGATCACCGTCTCGGTGAAGGCCGCGCTGGCGGCGAAGGTCTTGAAGGACTGGATGAAGCGGGTGTCTAGCGGATCCTCGACATAGGCCTCGATGGCCCACGGACCGGCCTCGACGACCCGCTCGGGCGTCCGGCCGTCGGCGCCGGGGTGAAGCTGGAAGCTCAATGTCGAGCGGAACGTCGCCAGATCGCCGTCGGGCGCCTCGAAGCGAATGACGACCGCCTCGCCGTCGCCGCTGGTCAGGGCGACCACCGTGTTGGTGGTGCCGAAGTCGATGCCGATCGTCGTCGCGGATTGCGGAATCATGAGCGGAGCCTCGGTTGCGGCCGGGACGGCGCTGATGGTCTGTCTTTGCTTGGGGGCTCGCCGAAAGGCGGTATGGCCTTGTCGAAATCGGGCTAAAGCGCCGAGTGGCTCCGCGGGTAGGATTCGAACCTACGACCAGCCGATTAACAGTCGGCTGCTCTACCACTGAGCTACCGCGGAACAGGGACTCGGGAGGCGGGCCTATAGCAGCGGCCTTCTTGATTGTGCAACGGGAAATGTCAGCCATCGCCATTCAGTTCATCGACGATCCCGCTGATCCTCGCGTGGCCGCCTATCGCGATATCCGCGAACGCGACCTGACCGGCCGCGAAGGGCTGTTCGTGGCGGAAGGGGAGGTGGTGATCCGCACCCTGCTGTCGCCGACGTCCCTGTGCAGAGCCCGTTCGTTGCTGATCGCTGCGAATCGACTCGAGGCCCAGGGCGAACTGGTCGCGGCGGCGGGCGAGGCGCCGGTCTATGCGGCGTCGCAGGCGGTGATGGACGCCATCGCCGGCTTCCCCCTGCACCGCGGCCTGCTGGCCCTCGGCGAGAAGCCGGTCGAGCGGACCGTCGCCGAGACACTGGCGGATCTGCCGGAGGAATGTGTGGTGCTTGCCTGCGCAGGGATCGGCAACCACGACAACATGGGCGGCCTGTTCCGCAATGCGGCGGCGTTCGGGGCGGCGGCGGTGCTCAGGGACGAACGCTGCTGCGATCCCTTCTATCGCAAGGCCATCCGGGTTTCGGTCGGCGCGGTGCTGAGGACGCCGAGCGCCCATGCCGTCCCTCTGGAACAGCTGATCGTGGCCCTGCAGGCGGCGCAGTTCGAGGTGGTCGCCCTATCCCCCGGCGCAACGGAGCCGCTGGCGGGGCTGACGGGCGGCGGTCGCAAAGCCATTCTGGTCGGCTCGGAAGGTCCGGGTTTGCCGTCGGAGATCATGGCGCGCGTTCGGACCGTGGGCATCCCCATGGCCGGTGGTTTCGACTCCCTGAACGTCGCGGTGACCAGCGCGCTGGCGCTCTACCAGGTCACGACCGTGTCGATTCGCTGACAGTTGCGTGATTTCAGCGCGTTAACGTTTCATGCACCTTGATGAACGCCGATTTCCATGACGCTATGGAGGTCCGGGGAGGACGACATGGCTGGTATTCTGGGGTTCATGAGCCGAAACGTGCGGATCGCGGTCGCGATTGCCGTAGTGGCCGCAGCTGTCGGCGGCGCCGGCGCGATCGGCTGGCTGACCGCGCCGATCTAGAAATCATCATCGATCTCAACGAGATCGCGATGGAGGCCTGACCGGGAATCGAACCCGGGTGCAAGGATTTGCAGTCCAAACTTGGCCGTGCGTTTTCAAGGGCTCACGATCAAAGTGTCAGAAATGGCAACCCATTCATTTCAATGGGTTGCAGAGGCTTTGCAAAGTGCTCATCCGATGGTTCGCGGGGCTTAGCTCCCTAGAGTTTGGGTTCGCCGGTAGTCGCGATCATCGCTTGAGCCGCCAGAGCGCGCTGTAGCGCCTATGCGTTGACTTGCTACCATCTGGCCAAGTGAAGGCCTGTAAGCGCCTCTAGCCCCCCTCAAGGGCCTTACAAGCTGGTTTGAAAGCGATGTGCGCGGGCGGCGGGAATCAATCCCGCACGAAAAGCTTGGGAAGCTAGAGGTTCGTGATCCGGTTCAAGGGGCTCGCTGCAAAACTGATTCAATCGAGCGCGAGTGAAATCAAGAGGTTGGCCGCAGGGCACAAAACATCAGACTTGGCGTGCCAGCTGGTCGCTCCCGACCTAAATCCGGAAAAGTGCATGGAGGAACGGAGGCAGGCAGGGGGCAAGGGCCGCTTTGCGCCAGAACCGGTCATTCACTGAATGCCGGAAACACGACATTCAGCCATGCTGTCTGAGCATAGGAACGTCCGCTTTTCAGTCTGATGCCTCTGACCGCTCCCGACCCAGAGCGGCGGTTTGGAACGTCTGCTCTTGGCATGATCTGCCGGCGTCGCGCGACACGACCGAACCTGACTAAAAGCGGCGGTGGTAAACTACTGATATGGTCACGGTCGGGCGCTTCGCGACGCCAGGAGAACTCTCCAACCTTCCTCATGGGCGATGTCCACTTCAGTCCGGTCGGTAGCGGGGCCGGTCGTGGCCCATACCACCTGCCAATCTCCGATCTGCGCGCCGTACACCCGCGTGTAGATTTCCTCGCGCGCGTCGGCCAGCGGACCGTCCGCGAACTGAAAAACGGACACGGGTCGCCCCATGATCCGGACGCTGCGTGGATCGGGTCCCCGACCGTCTCCCCAGCCGGCCCTGATCTGGTCTGGAGCCCGATCCTGCATTCGCTCGATCAGGCTGCGCCGGTCGGAGCCGCGCGTAAAACGCGCCCTGTAACGCCGCTCGCTGCCTGTCCAATCCGTCCAGGAACAGGAACCGTATTCCCCGTAGGAACCCACATAGGCCAAGGCGTCCCGTGGCAGGGCGCAGAGGAAGCCGCTGGAGGCGTGACGAAGCAGCAGGGGGCCTGGCGCAACGGTTTCATCCGGCCAGGTCGTCGGGTCCGATCCGTGGGTCGCCCTCAGCAGCGCCACAGCCTCCCCCGCCTCCTCCGCCGAAGCGTAGAAGAGGGTATAGGCGGACACCGGAACCCCGTCGTCAGCGACTGGGTAGAGCGCCAACCGAAGAAGTTCGCCGGACAGCATGCGGGGGCAGAACAAGCCGAAGCTGCGAGTGCGGCTGTTCCGCGTCAACTGGACGGTGCCGCCCGCGCCGCTGTAGCAGGGCGGCGGCAGTGGCACGCCCCTGCGGACCTCTAGCATCGGCCCAGTCGAGGCTGGCTCGAGTACGAGGCAGCGGTCCTCGATCAGAGCAGTCAGGGCCTCAGCCACGGAAGGGGATATGACCCCGGTTCTGACCGTCCTTGGGTTATGGGCCAGCGCAATTTCCCCTGCCGGCGGAGGGGGAGGCGGCGGTCCGCCTCTCGCCCAATCCACCTTGTGAAACCGCCAGGTCCCGTCAGCCTCCCGCCAGACCGTGGAGACGCTATCTGTGGCGACAGACTGTGTTTCGGACCACCCTCCAAAGGCGCGTAGTACGGCCGATGCGTCGGGAGGTACGGGTGCCGGGGCGGTCTCGCCTCGGATTTCCAGCGCCCAGCGTTCGAGACGTTCCTCCGGTCCCGCAGACGGGAGGGCGTCGTTCGCCCACATGCCGTCGGCGAGGTTGCGTGTCGTGGGACAGGTCTCCGCTCCGGGCGGGCGACGCCCCGGCGGCCCGTCAGGGGTCTGACCAAGCGAAGGGGTCGAAGTCACAACCATTGCTGCCCAAGCCGCAGCGGCCAAAACGGATCGACAGCCCATGACAAACCTCAAAAGTTCGGATCAGACGCTTACGGTTTCCGCCCATTGCCATCGTCACCTTCCAGCTCCAACAACGCCTTATGTTGGTGTCCTCGAAACCGGGTGCAGATCAGTCCGAACAAATCCACTAGGCGAGTCAACCGGCAATGTCTCCTAACCCCCCATAAGCGACGGTCCGCTCCCGACCCGTTGCGGACGTCCGGGACGTCCTGTTTCTGGCAAGGAGAGCAGGCGCAAACGGGGAGGGCTGGCAGCAACGGCCTCGCTAATGATCGACAATGGCGGGGCGGCTTCCGGCAATGGGATCGGGCGCCGCGAGGCGAAAAAAACTTTAAGGGCGCTGCTCGCCCTGCGCCCGCCCCAGGCCGCCATCTGACAAAAGCCACCCCGGTACGGAGTCGAGCCTTGCTCTAGACGGCGTCGGTCGCATGACGGCGCATCATTTGGGCCCCGGTCTCGTCCTTGCCTTGGTCCCGTCGATCGCGGCCGGGGCGCCCTCTGTGAGCGTGACGAGCTCAACGGAATAAGAGCCCGTCGTCTCCGTTTTCAGGCTGTTCGTTCGAACAAACCAGGTTGAGCCGTCTCCCGTGAACAGGATCGCCGAATCCGTGCCCCCGCCGCTGTCGTCGTCCGATTGGACCGGGGCACCCGAACACTGGCCGGGCCCGACGCTTAGGTAGGCGTCGAAGTCCGGCGAACGCATGGTCACGCGATATGTCGCTCCACCCGATGTCTCAACGGAATAGCAGTCGAAGTAGCTGTGATCATTGAGTTTCCCGTCCGAAGCGGTCAGCTCGCCCCGAAGGGTTTGACCCGAAGCCAGACGGGGCAAGCCTTCGCCTTCGCTGAGCTCGACCACGTACGCGCCGAGCGTATCGCCCAGCAGGCTGTTGGCTCTGACGAACCAGGTCTGCCCGTCGCCGGTAAAGCTGATCGCCGAGTCTGTTCCACCGGCCCCGTCGTCGTCCGACAGGGTGGGCGTGCTCGCGCAATCGCCGGTGCCGATGCTGAGGTAGGTGTCGAAGGTCGGGCTCCGCATCACGACCCGATACGCCGCCGCTTCGGTGGTCTGAACCGCATAGCAGTCAAAGAAGCTGTCATCTTCTAGCCTGGGGTCCGACGCGCTCAACTCTCCATGCCTTGTTTGGCCGATGACGAGGCTGGACCCCGCCGCCGCACCGGCGCGTCGGGTGGCCTGCGGAGAGAACCTGGTTGCAGGAACGGGCGCCGAGGTCGGCGACGCACGTTCGCTCAAAGCGATGACGGCTCCGCCTGCGGCCACCGGCCCGGTACCTTGGCTCGGACCGCCCGTGGTTCCGTCTGGGCGGACATGCGGCACGAACCCTGTCGCCTCCGGCTCCCAAGCCCCCGGCTCCCAGGCCGCTGTCTCGCCAGGGCCGAGGAGGCCAGACACCGTCAGCGCCAAACCCGCTAGTCCGCGTCGATCAACCATACGTTTTCCCCGCTCGTATTGACGAGAGAAAGGCAAATGGCGCCGGCGGTCAAGGCGACGAATCCTGATGGCTCGCCGCTTCGGCGCTCCGTGATCGGCGCGGGTTAACGCGTTCACCCCTCGTCCGCCAACACAGGTCCATTTCGTCACGTCGTTCGATGACCAATGTCCGCTTCCCACCCCGAACAGACGTCCAAGACGTCTGCTTTGCGGAAGTCTCACCCTCAATCAGCCCTGCCGCCCGATAGCGGACGTTCCAAACGTCAGTTGACGAGTCAGACCCGGTCATTCCCGCTTTGCCCGCTTTGCGCCTAAGCGCCATGCCCGGAAACAGCAGGGCGCGTTCGAATACGTCGCGGTCCCGGGCCGATCAGCTGCTGGGATTTGATCCGCAAGGACGTGGCCTTAACGGTCTCGGTCAGCTTCGCACCGCAGTTTGAAACTATCATTGAAGCGGCCGAAGCTCTGCTCGATTCTGCTTCCGTAGGCCTCAAGGATTTCGTCGGTGCGAGAACCGGTGAAATGCTCATAGTGACGAAATAAAATCGTGTGCTCGCTCTCAGCGACCAGTTCGAACCAGTGATCGCCGAAAAGTAGACTCCTGTCGTTCAGTCCTCCCTGCCAGCGCATAGTGAAGGGCGTGATTGAAACCAGGTCTATGGTCTGGACGACGGGGTCGGCTGCGCCTTCCACGTGGGCATAGGTCAGGATTCTCCCACCCGCGCAGGCCTCGCCTTCGATCCTGACGATGTAGGGATTCCAGATCGGGTAGTCTTCAAATGTCGTGAGCACGGTCCACGCCCTTTCGACAGGACAACGGATAGAGATTTGAGTGGCGATAGACCGAATAGCAGTGTTCTCTGACATCTCGCGTGACTGCGTCATCTAATGCGCTTCCTGTCCAGCCTTAACGCGCGCGAGGGCCTGCGCATCGGCAAAGCTGAAGATGAAGGCGCGCCGACCACGCGACGACGTGTTCGGACCTGTATAATGCGGTGTGGCATAGCCGTGGACCGTCGCCGAGCCTGCATCGAGCGGGCATTTAACGGCTCTGGAAAGATCGAGACTTTCGGCCACGTCGGCAATTTCTAGGAGACGTCCCTCATCGTCGGGATGACCGCTCGCTACCCTGTGGGAGGACATGGGCGCACGATGGACGCCGGGGATGAACTCCATGCAGCCCATTGTTTCATCAACGTCGTCAAGCGCGAGCCAGAACTGCACAATCATCTCCCCCGGCCAGATGGTGCCCGCGGGCGTGAAGGGCTTCGCGGCATAGGACATGTCCTGATGCCAGGGTGTCGGGTGAGGGTGGCCGGGGGGTTTGTAGATCAGCATCGAGAACAAGAACTGGGGATCTGAACTTCCCGTCAGTCGGGCTGCCAGCATCCGTGCCCGGTCAATGGCTGGGTTCTCAGCAAAAATCGGGTGATGGATATGCGGATGCATGATCTGGCGCGTTATCCCGCCCAAGGCGCGATCCGTGCCGGGGCAAGGGATCGTTCCGTCAAGCATCCCGTCGTAGGCGCGACGCATCTGGGCCAAGGTTGTGGAGTCGGCCATCCGATCGACCGTTGCAAAGCCACTGCTGGCGAAATTCGCGGCAATGATTGAATCAGTGGTATCGCGATCGTGCATGCCGATATCCAGTCAATGTGAACCACACGACATGACATTCACTGTCCAGTTGGTCAAAACGTTTTCTTGTGGAGGGACGGCGTGACCGATGAGGACATCACGGTCGCTGGATCGCCTTCGATCGCATCTGTTAAAGGCACTGTTCGCGAAAAACGCCGCCTCGAAACCCGCGCGGCTGTTTTGAAGGCAGCGGCGGTTCTCTTTTCAGAGGCCGGTTTTCGCGGTGTCGCCGTGGATGACATCGCCAAGGCTGCCGGGGTGCGAAAGAACAATCTACTCTACCATTTCAGCTCCAAGGAAGAGTTATGGAAGGAGACCGTGGACCTGGTGTTCGGCCAAGCCGATGAGTTTTTCGCTACCGTCCGCAGCCAGAAATACGAGAATGCCTGGGAAGGATTCGAGGCTTTCTTGAGAAGCTATTTCGAAGCGTGTCGGCGGTTTCCGGCCTATATCCTGATGCCAATGATTGAGGGCGTGAGCGAAAGTTGGCGCACGGATTACATCGCGGAGCGCCATCTAAGCCGGCACGTCAAAAGTTTCGACACCTATGTCCGCAGTCTCGTCGCGCAGGGTGTTCTGCCACCGGTCGAGCCCCTGCACCTGCAGAATATCCTGACCGGGGGAGCGCAGCTGTTTCTCGCGACGCCGCCTCTGTGGCGAAAAGCGACTGACACCGACACGCAGGATCCAGCGTTCGTGGAAACCTATGCCCAGTCGTTGCTGGGTCTGATCAAGGCAGCCTGTCCCACCGCCTGAACCTTTACCCGCTGTAGTTGATCCACGTCGCAGACGGTGCCCCCTTGCATTCCACTGACCATACGGTCAGTATTTCCCTGACCATGTGGTCAAATGCCGACCGAAGATGTTTCCGTTGAACGAGAAGCACGGCGCTCAAGGGGGAAGACAGGATGACGAGATCATATTGCGCGATGCTGCTGGCATCGACTGCGGTCGCCTTGGCGGGACCGGTCGCTGCCCAGACCATGACAAACCAAACGCCGTCATCGGCCGCGCAGGACGCAGCGACGATCGACGACATTGTCGTCACGGCTCAACGGCGATCCGAACGACTGCTTGATGTGCCGGTATCTGTCGTGGCCACATCAGGTGACCGCCTTGAACGCCTGAACTTCAACGCGGCGACAGATCTGCAATACGTCACACCGGGCCTCATCCTGGGGGATGCCAATACGCCGCGCGGACAAGGCCTGCGGATTCGCGGCGTGGGCAGCAACGTATTCGCCGACGGCATCGAACAGTCGGTCGGCACCGTCGTCGATGGCGTTCCGCTGGCCCGAGCAGGTCAGGGTCTGGCCGATCTGATCGATCTTGAACGTGTCGAGGTTCTACGTGGTCCCCAAGGTCTGCTGTTTGGGCGCAACGCGTCTGCCGGATTGATCAGCATCACGACACGTCGCCCCACCGAGCAGCTGTCGGGTATGCTGAACGCTTCTTACGGCTCGCTTGACGAAATGAATGTGGGGGCCAGTCTTGCCGGTCCTGTCGTTGAAGGTCGCATCCTTGGGCGTCTGTCCGGCTACCTGAACAAGCGTGACGGATTCGTCGACAATCGCCTCACGGGCCAGAAAATCAACAATCGCGAGGAGTACGGCTTTCGAGGAACGGTCGAGCTGCGACCGACTGATGCCTTGGAGGTGCTCCTGCGTGCTGACTATTCCCGGCGCGACAACGCATGTTGCGTCTGGAGCGTGAGGCGGTTTGCTGACGCAACGACCGATCCTCGCCCGGGGGCGGCTTTCCTTTCCACCTTCGTCGGCCCGCTGGAGACCGGCCCGGAGGCCCGTCAGATAGCTGCAAACGGCGAGTATTCCAATCTGGTGACCAGCCAGGGCATGTCCAGCGAAGTGAACCTGCAACTCGGCGACTACACGCTAACCTCGCTGACGGCCTATCGGACCTGGGAACAGGCGGACAACAACGACGCAGATCTGTCCTCTTCGAACATTCTCAACCGAAACTTCGGGGCCAACGACCTCACCCAGTTCAGCCAGGAACTGCGCCTGACATCACCGTCGGACCAGCCGGTCGAGTTTGTGGCGGGCTTGTTCTACTTCACCTCTTCCAACGAAGGTAACTTCCAACAGGTCGGCAGGTTCTCCCTGTCTCTGGCGAGACTGCAGAATCTTAGCGTCAATCTTACGGTGGCGCCTGGCGTCGTACTTCCCGCTTCACAGTTGTTCGGGCGCGATGTGGCCTCTGACATCGACGTCACCGATTTGGCCGCGTTTGGGCAGGCGACCTGGAATGTGAACGATGCCCTGTCATTGACGGCGGGTGCTCGCGTCACCCGCACCGAAGTCTCCATGAACTACGCCAGAACGGGGACCAGCGGGGCCAGTGCCTTCAACTTCTTAGTGGGGGCCGCGTTCGCGCCCCTGGCGTTCGACGCCAGCACCGAAGACACCAATGTCTCGTGGCGCGTGGGGACCCAGTATGCGCTGGATGAAGAACAAAATGTTTATGCAAGCGTTGCCCGTGGCTACAAGGGGCCTGGGTTCAATAGCTTACTGGACATTGTCATTCCGGCGGGTGTGACCGCACAGAACTTCACCCGAGTGGAACCGGAAGTTCCGACGGCCTACGAACTGGGCTACAAGGCGTCGTTGATGGATCGTCGGCTGTCGCTAACCGCCGCACTGTTCCTGACCGACTTTAAAAACTTCCAGGCGCAGATCGTCGAGTTCCAGCCTGGGTCGTCGATCGGAAGCTTTGCCATCCGCAATGCAGGCGAGCTTCGTACCAAAGGGTTCGAACTCTCCCTGGCCGCTCAGCCCTCGTCTCATCTCTCATTCGGGGCGTCTTTGGCCTATACGGACGCGACGTTCGAAAGTTTCGCCAATGCCTCCTGCCCTCGTCTGGGGGCGATCGTCACGACCGTCGGCGCCGCCTGTGGTCCGGCGGTTGCCGGCGGGCCAAACCGGACCTCTTTCGACGCCTCGGGGCTGGCCGTCACCAACGCACCGAAATGGAGCGGGAATGCGGAAATGCGCTGGGAGACGCCGATCAGGAACGGTCTCGGAGCGTTTGTCCAGGCCAACCTTTACTGGCGATCCGAAACGACGTTCGGGCTTTACCCGGCCAATATTCCGAACCCGACGATCCAGGACAGCTACGGCATTCTGAATGCGTCTGCAGGGTTTGACGTCGGCGACAACGCAACGATCTCGGTGTTCGGCAAGAACCTGTTCGACACGAACTTTGTCAGTTCAATCGGCGATCTCCCCTTCGACGCGGCAGGCGGCCTTCTGCAGTTCGTCACGCCCGACTCGCGGCGCACAGTTGGCGTTCAAGCCAACCTGCGCTTTTGACCCCGGTAGGTTGAGCGGAAAAATTCGAGTAATGACGCAATCGCTCAGTGGCGGCCCGTCGCAGTTGACGATCGACGGGCCGCATTTCCGGGACAGGTTCGGCCGCGCCGTTATCCTTCGTGGCGTCAACCTGGGGGGAGACTCCAAGGTTCCGTTTGCGCCAGACGGACACACCTACCTGCCGTCCGATTTTTCGGATCATCGAACCGTCAGTTTCGTTGGCCGGCCTGCGCCGCTTGCCGAGATCGACAGCCACCTGGCCCGCATCTCCTACTGGGGATTCAACTGCCTTCGCCTTCTCACGACATGGGAGGCGGTCGAGCACGCGGGTCCAGGCATCTACGACCAGCGTTACCTGGACTACTATGCCGAGGTGTGCCGCCGTGCGGGCCGCTTCGGCTTGCGTGTCTTCGTCGACTTCCATCAGGATGCCTGGAGCCGAATGTCGGGCGGGGACGGCGCTCCTGGCTGGACCTTTGAAGCCGCCGGTCTGGATTTCACCCGCTTTGCATCTGCGGATGCTGCCCATGTGATGCAGTCCACCTATGACCACAGGGTCGGCGGACGACAGGATGACTACCCCGCGATGAGCTGGGGCGGGAACTATCGCATGCCCGCCAATGGCATCATGTGGACGTTGTTTTTTGCCGGCGACGATTTCGCTCCAGGCTGCCGGTTCAACAGCGCGGGGATTCAGGGATTCCTTCAGGACCATTATCTGGGAAGCATGCGCGCCGTGGCAGAGCGGGTGGCGCACCTGGACAACGTCATAGGGTTCGATACGCTCAACGAGCCGGGAACTGGCTACGTCGGCCGTTCCCTGAGCGAGCCAATGTCACGCTATCGCGGCCAGGCATGGTCGCCGCTCGACGGACTGGCCGTCGCATCCGGGATCAGCCGTACCGTGCCGATCCTGGCTCTGGGCGGTCGTGGTTTCGAGGGTGACCGCGTGATGAATGCCGCAGGCAACTCCATCTGGTTGCCGGGCCGAACAGATCCCTTCCGCGACGCTGGGGCTTGGGACGTCGAAAGCGATGGTCGCGCCGTGGCAGTGCGGCCGAACTATTTTGAGCAGGTCAGCGATCGGCCCGTGGAGATGGATCGCGACTATATGGTGCCTTTCTTCAACCGGGTGGCCGAAACAGTCCGGGCAGTCAGGAAGGATTGGTTGATCTTCGCCGAAGTCGATCCGTTCGGTGCCCTGCGTGGCGAGGGATTTCCCGACGGGCTGCCGGAGCGGACCGTCAACGCCAGCCACTGGTACGACCTCTCGGCACTGGTGACCAAGCGGTTCTGCACGACCCGATCTGTCGATATCCTCACCGGCGACGTCCGAGAGGGCGCCGCCGCGATCGAGGACGGCTATGTCGAGGGGCTGTCGCGATTAAGGGATATCGGCGACGGGCTGAACGGAGGAGCACCCACCCTGATCGGGGAATGCGGTATTGCGTATGATATGAACGATGGCGAAGCCTACGCGCAGTGGAACGCTGGGCAGCGGGGTTCCGACGTATGGTCCGAGCAGTCGGACGCGCTCAATCTGATGTACAACGCGCTGGATCGGCTTCTACTCTCGTCGACGCAGTGGAACTACACGGTCTCTAATCGTAACGATCCGATGATCGGGGACGGATGGAACCAGGAAGACCTGTCGATCTGGTCGATCGACCAGGCCACATCGCTCGAAGACCCCGACTCAGGCGGCAGAGCGGTTTCCGGATTTTGCCGACCCTACGCCAAGGCGATCCAGGGCACACCGACCCGACAGACGTTCGACTGGGTCAGCGGGCGGTTCGAAATCGTCTTCGATGCCGACCAGGCAATCGGTGAAAGCACCGAAATCTATGTTCCTGCCTCGCAATATCCCGGTGGGTACGACACCGCAGTGAATGGAGAGGCCTTTGAGGGCGATCAAAGCGGATCGTCACTGAAGATCTCGCCTCGGTCCGGACATGTCACAGTGACCATCGTGAGGAATGCGTTGTGATCAACAAATCTAAAGTTCATATCGCGCCGCTCAAACTGGGACAAAAGCTCGGCTACGCTGTTGGTGACTTCGGACTGAATCTCTTCTTCACCTTCTGCACGCTTTTTCTGCTGTATTACTATACCGACGTCTTGGGCTTGTCCGCGACCTTGGCCGGGTTGATCATCATGGCCGCCTTGGTCTGGGAGGGCGTTTTTGACCCCTTGATGGGTGTCATCGCCAATCGCACGCGGTCCCGGTTTGGTCGATATCGACCCTATCTTCTGTACGGCGCGCTTCCGCTCTGTGTATCCTTTGTTGCCATGTTCGTCCCAACAGGCTTGAGCGGTGGGGCGCTGGCGCTCTACGCTCTGGCCGCGCACCTTGTCTTCCGCACGATCTACACGGTCGTCGGCATCCCTTATATTTCCCTGTCCGCTGAAATGACGCGCGACAGCCAGGAACGGTCCCACATCGCGGGCGCGCGTATGCTTTTCGCCATGGCCTGCGGCCTGACCCTGTCGGCACTCACGCTTCCGCTGAGCGGACTATTCGGAGGAGGACAGATAGGATTTTTCTGGCTGAGCGTTGTCTACGCCGCAGTCGCCTTCGTCATCTTCAACCTGTGTTTCGTCGCAACGCGTGAGACGACAGACGACGACCAAGCGAACCCGTCCATTAGGCAGATGATGGATATGCTTACAGTCAATCGCCCTCTCCAGTTGCTGCTGGGCGCCACTGTTCTGGCCTCGGTCGGCAGCACGATGGCCGGCAAGACGCTTCTTTACTATCTGAAATACGATGTGGGTCTGGAGTCGGCGCTGACCCCTGCTCTGGTTATCGCGACAGGGTGCGCGGCGTTGTCGATCCCATTCTGGCTATTTGTGACGGCGCGCCGAAGCAAACGGGTCGTGTGGCTGAGCGGAGCAGCCATCGCTGCGGTCAACTCCGTAATTTTCTATCTGCTTGCTCCGCGGATCGGCCCCGCTCTCTGGCTGATCGTGGGCCTGGGTGGCTTCGCCAATGGGGCCTTTTACCTGACCTTCTGGTCGATGGTGCCCGATACGGTCGAATATGGTGAGTGGAAGACAGGAACACGAGCGGAAGGGGCGATCTATGGCTTGGTCTCGCTCACCCAGAAGGTAGCTCTGGGCCTCGGCGTCGGTCTCCTGGGCGTGCTGCTGGACGCGGTTGGGTATCGGCCCAACGCCGCTCAGAGCCCACAAACCCTTGAGGGCATCCGCATTCTTCTCACGCTGGTGCCCGCAGTACTGACCCTCGTGGTAGCCAGCCTGATCTGGTTCTATCCCATTACTCACACGCTCCATCACCGACTAGTCCGCGCCATTGAAAGACGCCGAGGACGGTCAAACATCGTTTCTTGATGTTGATCGGCGTTCAAAGCGGAACCCCACCCGATATGAAATAACATATTGAATGAGCTTAATATCTCGGGGCGGGACGGGGTCCCGACGGACGCCAGTCAGCATGGGCTCAAACGTACTATTATACAGCAAATTCAACTACCTAGACTGCCTCTCGATGGGGTCCGATTTCGAAGCCGATCCACACGCCTCGCCGCTCGCACGCTGGAAGAGGCGGCCCGCCGCCGCTTCGGTCTGTGGGCCGCCGCGTCGCTCGTGATCTTCCTGCCTCTGTGGTGGATGTGGGGGGCCGATGGGGTCGCGGCCCTGCTGCGTCCCCTGGTGGGCGCGATCCTGGGGCTTCTCGGCCTCACGGGTCGGATCGCGGTCGTGGAGGGAGGCGACTGGGCGATCGGCACGCGTCTGACGCAGGGGGGCCAGGCCGTCGATCAGCTGATGGAGAAAGAGAACTTGCGTCGCCTCCTGCTGGGCTTCCCGCTTCTCGCCGCCTTTCTGATCGCGCCGCCCCGCGCGCCCAGGCCCTGGCGCGCGGTGGCGATCTCGTTCGTCGTTCTCAGCGTGGTCTTCGCCATCTCGATCGCCATGACCGTCTGGGGTGGACTGGCCCCAATGCTGAACCCGGACCTCGCCGGAGCCGGCATGGTCATCACCGACCGGTTCGATCAGGCCCCACTCCACCCCGTTGCCGCCCAGATAGTCATCGTCGGCCGCTATGTCGCCCAGTCGATCGCGCCTCTGCTGACGGCCCTTCTGCTCTGGGCCTGGCTCAATCCTGCCGGCCTCCAGACCTTGGTCGCCGAGATAAAAGACTGATGTCGGCTTGGCGGCCCAGTCACGATGTCGGCTCACCACCCCGAACCGACCTTGGCGAAGTCCGATTCCGGCTCGCCTGTCCAATGTCTGCTTTCGGACATGGTGAGAACCGCCGTGTCCGACCCACTGCGGACTATTGATCGGTAAACGCAGCGGCGCTGAGCGCACTCGATGTTGCTTTACCAAGCGAAATGCTGCATCTGCACACCTGTCATCAGGACCCGGCAACGGGTGGCTACCCCGGGTGCCGATCCCTCGGGAAACGAGAACGAGGTATCGCCGAGCGCGAACCGTTCCCTACGACAGACAGAACCACATGACCCTTATCGCTTCGGCGCGCCAGCAATGGCTCGCCAACCCTCGCCGTGATCTGCTGGCGGGCACCGTCGTGGCACTTGCCCTCATCCCCGAGGCAATCGCATTTTCTATAATTGCTGGCGTAGATCCCGCCGTCGGGCTTTACGCCAGCTTCGTCATCGCCGTGACAATCGCCTTCGTGGGCGGACGTCCCGCCATGATCTCAGCGGCGACCGGCGCAATGGCGCTTCTGATGGTCGGCCTTGTGCGCGAACATGGCATCGAGTTTCTCTTTGCCGCATCTCTGCTCACGGGCGTCTTCCAGATTCTGGTCGGCCTGTTCAAACTTGGACGATACATTAAGTTCGTGTCGCGCAGCGTCATGACGGGCTTCGTCAACTCGCTCGCGATCCTGATCTTCTTGGCGCAGATGCCCGAGCTGATCGGTGCGAACTGGCAGACCTTCGCCCTCGTGGGGGCGGGGCTCGCTATCATATACGGCTTCCCGCTGCTTACGAAGGCAGTGCCAGCTCCACTGATCGCCATCGTCGCTCTGAGCGTTTTCGTCATCGTCACGGGGGTGGACGTCCGCACGGTCGGTGACATGGGTCAGCTTCCGTCAACACTGCCGGTTTTCCATATCGCCAATGTGCCGCTGACCTGGGAGACCCTGCTGATCATCGCCCCGGTGTCAGCGACCCTCGCCTTCGTAGGCCTCTTGGAAAGTCTGCTGACCGCGAACCTCATCGATGACATGACGGATACCCCCTCGGACAAGGACCGCGAAACACGAGGTCAGGGTATCGCCAACATCGCTTCGTCGCTCTTCGGGGGCATGGCGGGCTGCGCGATGATCGGGCAGTCGATCATCAATGTCACCTCAGGCGCACGGGGACGGCTGTCGTCGCTGTGGGCAGGGTTGTTCCTGCTCTTCCTCATCCTGGTGCTGGGGCCATGGGTCGCCCAGATCCCTATGGCGGCGCTGGTCGCCGTGATGATCATGGTCTCGATCGGCACCTTCGACTGGGGATCGGTGTTGAAGCTGCGGTCAACGCCGTTCCAGTCCTCTGTCGTCATGATCGCGACCACCGCGACGGTCGTCGCAACCCACGACCTGTCAAAAGGGGTGGTGCTGGGCGTGGTCCTCTCTGCCGTCTTCTTCATGCGGAAGGTTGGAAAGACGGTCGTCGTCCAAGAGACCGAAACCGAACACGAAGGCGTGCTGCGCTACCGCGTGACCGGACAACTCTTCTTCGCCTCGGCTGACGTTTTCGCTGCCGCCTTCGAACACCACGGCCACCCAACCCGGGTCGAGATCGACATGACCGAGGCGCACTTGTGGGACCTGACCGGTGTTGCGGCGGTGGATAAGGTCGTCTTCCGCTATCGACGCCAGGGTGCGGAGGTTGAAGTCATCGGCATGAACGCCGCTGGACAGACGTTGGTTAATCGCGTGGGCCGTCACGACAAGAGCCACCTACCTGTTGGAGTCACGCACTAATGGTTACTCAGCAGCTCAGTCAAAGGTCGGTCGAACGGTATCGGTCGGTGATCACCGCCGCTAAGACCACCTACCAAAAGTGTCAGACCGTCACGACGGTCGGCTTGATAGACCGGAAGAATGAGGATCGGCTCGCGGCCCTCGACCTTCGGAATGGCGCCCTCCGATCCTCAGAAATCCACTGCTTCGATGTCATCGTCGTCGATCAGTGCCGAAATCGTTCGAGCGCGGATCCGGATTTTATCACGCTGAAGGGGCGTCTTGCTCCCCAAGGCGTAATCCTTCTCCAGCGTCGCACTTGGTTTACGCGGTTGATGGGTGGTTTCCTCTCCCGCCGCCTCGATGACGAGGAAGATGGTCTTTTCGGACGAGGTCACGATAGGCGAGAGGCAGCGTTACGCCGGTCTGCTCTTTATCTCGCACCGTTCGAGGTGACATCTGGATCGAAGAACGAGGCTTGGCTGATCGCCTCGCCAGAGCCGATTGCCGACACCCGTATCCGAGATCAGATCGGCAGGGTCGCTACCGACTATCTGCGCGCTGTTGGCCCGGTCATTGCTGGCGGTCACCTACTCGGCATCTGAGGCGGCCAAGGTCTGCTAACCACCCCTAAGCGACCCTCATAGGGTCCGCTTTCGGGCGATGGACCGAATGTCCGGTTCCGGCCTGCCAGGTCATGACGGCTCTCGACCCCTAGGCGACCTCGGGGCTTTTAACGGATTGGCCTTTGAGGCGGCGCACGACGCACCAGTCGAGAAGGTCAATAAATTTGCCCTGCGACAAACCCGTGTTCAGCCCTGCTCATCAGGTCCAATAGGATCGCCGTTACTTGCGCCCCGCTTCCATTCTCGGTGATGATCCGGAACGACTGTTGGCTCAGCGGAGTAGGATCAGGGCGGGCCATACTCCATTCTCTGAAAAGCCGAGCCTGAATCGATCTTTCCCCCAGAATGGTAATGTTCTCATGACGGCTGTCGGCCCGGACGCGTTTCATCAGCAGGCCCACCTCACCCCTGTCTCCCTCGACAACCTGGACGAACTTTCCATCAGGTAGAGCCAATGCGCCGGAGATTCGGTTACGCTTGTTGTTGTGGGCCGACACGTTGAATATTGCGTCCAGACTTGGCACGTCGTCATGGGGAATGCAGGAGTCGCTCCTGTAAACCAACCGGATCAGGTTCTTTTGCATCAGAAGGGATTCCCCGAGGCTCGAAGCCCTCGCCGGGGAAACGCCGCACTGTTTCAAATGATCCCGGTCGTCAGGCGAACATCGAAACATTGCTCTTTCGGAAGGGACGAAAGGAGTCCGCTTTCCACCCGTTTGAGACGTCCAGGACGTGAGCTTTTCGGCAGTCGCTTCGGCTCGCGCAGGCAAGCCATGGGTACCTACGTCGGCTGGAACGCCCTGCCACGATTGCCGATCAACATCCAGCCGGCGTTCGTCGGCTTACAGCCGCCCTTAGGCTTGGCGACGGCCAGCCCCAACACCGCCAGCTCTGGCCCCCGGCCGTGCTGTCAGTCTAACACTAACTTGTCTCCACCGAACGCAGCGTAAGCCGCTGATGGGGATAATGTTTCTTGAAGCCGATTTCGTTCAAGCGCCACCGGTTCCCGGCAGATGTGATCCGCCATGCAGTCTGGCTCTACTTCCGCTTCAGCCTCAGTTTTCGTGACGTCGAGGAGCTCATGGCTCAGCGTGGGATCGTCGTCAGCTACGAGACGATCCGCTGCTGGACGATCAAGTTCGGACCGTTGATCGCGAGGCGGCTGAAGCGCCGCCGGCCCGTTCCATCGCCTCGCTGGCATCTCGACGAGATGGTCTGTTCGATCGGCGGAAAGCGGATGTATCTGTGGCGGGCTGTCGATGACGAAGGCGAGGTCCTCGACCTCGTGGTCCAGCGCCGGCGGGACACGGATGCGGCGTTGAAGCTGCTCCGGCATCTGCTTCACAACCAGCCTGTCGAGCCCCAGACGATCACGACCGACGGCCTCGCCTCATATGGCGCAGCGCTGGATGTCCTGGATCTCAGGCATTTGCACCGACCCGGCCGGCTTCGGGAGAACAATCGGGCAGAGAACTCACATCTTCCGATCCGACGACGAGAACGCCAGCAGCAGCGGTTTAAATCCCAAGCCTCAGACCAGAGATTCCTCACCACCCACGCGGCGATCTACAACACCTTCAGCATCCAGCGCCATTTGATCAGCAGACTAACCCTTCGCCGCTTCCGCGCCGATGCTGATGCCGCTTGGGCGGCGGCGGTTGCCTGAAGGGCGGCGGGGAGGGCGCTTTTCGATTTCGCCCGGGTAACCTGTCAACGCCGTCACGTGACATCTCATCGGGATGCCTACGCGGCGTCGGAGAGCATCGCCGCTTCTTCAAACGCCGGGCGATCAGCGGTCCGAAGTTGATCGTTCAGCTCCTGATCGTCTCGTGAGGGATTGGTTTTACCGAACGGGGACTGGAGGCGCGATGAGACGCTGCCGCTGGTTCCCTGGTCCGCCCATATACATCACCACCCCGGTGGCGAAGCCGAAGTCGAACGGCTCGGCAGTGATGATCGCTCCGTCGGCCTGATTGCCGTCGACACAGTGATTTCCCTCAGCCTTTTCCGAAACGTTGAAGGCCGTGTAACTCTCGTAGCCGCTGGCGGCGTCGCCTGAATAATTAACGGCAGGCGGGGTCAGGGCCGTGATCGAAAGCGGCACATCCCGGCATCGGGAAACCGGGTCTCCAAAGTACTCGACGAAGTTTTCGATGTGGTCCGGATCGACCGACTGGGCTTCGACCGGTGCCTTGATCATGCCGATGTAGTGTTCGATTACCGTGCCGCTGGCATCCGCTTCGATCAGCCAACCGCCCCACCATTGGCCGTCCGGGGCCCCGTCCAATCGGTACAGCCGGTAGCGGTAGAACTTTTGCGTGTCGATGGTTACGGGCAGAGTGCAAGTATATCCTATGCCTTCGCCCCCGAAGGTCCGGCAATCGGTTCCCGCCGCGGCTGAAGCGTCCCAAATCGAGAACCGGACGGTCTGCTGACCGTCGCCTTGCTCCTGAAGGCCAAGATAGCCGCCGCTCTCCGGACTTTTCCAATCCCAGACCAGCGGCCAGTAACTCGCGGCCGCCGTACGCGGAATCCACACCTCCTGATCCACATTCCAGATCTCGGTCACGCTGGGATTGCTCAGCCGCCAATTCACATATTGCGACGACCACAACTGCTGCTGCGCGTGGGCAGTTTGAGCCCCCAAAACGAAGGGCGAAAGACCGAATATGGCGGCCGCTGCCGCCAGCTTGGAAAGACGAGTGATGGCACTGACCCCGTGTGAGCGACTTGGAATATTTTCAAACTCGTGATCGCACGTCACGCGCTAACGCAACCTTCAAGACCTGACAGCATCGGCGATCATATTTTCAAAGGTGAAGCTTGCTCGCGACCTGCGACGCGCGTTCGACGAGCGAAATGACCCCCAAGATCCAAGGGTGACGGACGCTGGCCACTGTGTTCAAGCTGGCGCTTTCAGCAGGCTCTGCTGACAACGGCGCTCGAAGTGATCGGGCATCCCGGAACACTGACCAGGAAATCTGACTTCGGGAATCCAGCCAGATGTGGTTGGCGCTATGGTTCGGATCGAGTGATGCCCGGCCTAGCTCCCATTTCTGATCCCAAATACAAAATGCTCATCAGCCTCTCCACCCGAGCCACCACGTGCGAGCTTCTGACCCTGGCTTGGCCGGAGGTTCTGGCGCGGATCGGCATCATGACCATGGGGCGGGCTGACGCGATCATGGTCGGCAACATATGAGCCGTTAGCTGGCCTAGGGCTCACTGGCGCTGGCCCCCACTCGATCATGGTGACGACGGCGGCCGGGCTTTTGTTGGAAGGTCAGGTGACCACCGCGCGGTGGACCGCGTAGTGCCAGGTGCGGCGTGCATGTGCAGCGCATCTAGCGCTTGCCGGAGGTTTCGCCACGCTCTGGATCGACTGAGGCGACGAGGGTTGGATATCGGCAGACAAAAGCTTTGCCGACGCGCCCCCCATGGCGTTCACTGACCTCTGATCCTCGAAGGAAGAAGCATGAACTGTATCCTGACGACCTGCGTCGCCGCCGCCGCCGTATTCGCGGCCGATCCGGCCCTAGCCTGCATGCCTATGCCCTCGAACGCCGGTTATGAGATCGCGGGCGCGCACGCCGCTTTTGTGGGCAGGGTGACGTCGATCGAACCGGGCGACCAATCTGAATGTCTTGCCGCCGCCCGGGCGCGGTCGACCGAGAGTTTCGAAGGCGATCCCGGAGAGCGCGGTTGCCAGGCTTTCGGCTTCGCGACCCTCGAGCCAGCCTGGATCATCAAGGGCGAAGACTTGGTGACCGGTCCGTTCCGGGTGGCCTGGAACCAGATCGAATTCTGCGCTGTGGGTTGGAAAGCCGAGGTCGGTGGCTTGGTCGTTGTGATGGTTCCCGAAGACGCATCGACATTGCGCGAAGGCACCACGGCCGTGGTCGAAGGCGGACAGCAGGGCGACCTGCTGGTGCAGATCATCCTAGAGCTGGTCCGCGAAATGCAGCCCTGATCGCGCTGTGAGGGTAACTTCGCCAACTCGAAAGCCCTCGCCCCTGCCACCATTCAGGCGACAGCAATCGCCTATGCGGGACGGCGGCGCGGTAGGTGAGTTTCAGAACGGTTAGGGTCCTTTCATGGCAAATAACAGGGCCCCGCGACGGTGGTCACGTGGGCTTCGATCGGGTTGGTGGAGAGGGGCGGCGCAGGGCCGGCGGTGATCGGATTGGTCCTGGGAATGTTTCACGCCAGCCTCCGCGATGACAGGTCGGCGGGGCCAGATTGCCAAGGTTTGGAACAGCCATCTCGTCCACTTGGCTATTAGCACAGCCTCAGGCGACAGCCAGCCGGTGAGATTGAACGTTCGCTATTGCCCAGACCATCGACTCGGCATCTGGTCGAACCATGGTCGATGTAAAGCTTACTACCGAAGTCGCCGCGCCGCAGGGCAAGACTCAACGCGTGTCCTTCCAAGGCACGCTTGCTTCCCTCTCTGCCGTCTCGGCAATGATCGTCGCGGCAGGATCAATGTTCACTGCCGTTCAGGCGCTGGACGTGTCCCGGACCTCAGCTCGACAAAAAATCTTCGAAAGCCAGCTGGCGGTCTGCATGCAGTTCAGCGAACTTACGACGCAGGCCACTGACGAGGGTGCCAAGACCTCCTACCTCCAGGAGGGGCCAATCGACGATAGCGTCCGCGCGGCACTCGATACTCGCTGGGAGGCCGGTGCCGTCCTGTCCAGTGCCATCTATCGGCAGTATCTGCAGATGACGATGATCCTGCCCGACGAGGTCAGCGACAAGGCTTACAAGGCGACAGAAAAGCGGGCCGAAATCTCGGACAAGCAGGTCGAGGCCATGGACGCCGGCGCGATCTCAGCGGCGATGGTCGCCGACTTCCAGCGGCTATCGAATGAAGAGTCAGATCTGCTGAACCAAGCCGCCAGTGCGTGTCGGGATTATGTTTCCGAGAAGGCGGGTCTTTAGGCTCAGGACTTATAGTCAGAAGAGCACGGCCGCCGCGAGGGCGATGGCGGGGTGGGTACTGTCAGTCTAACGCTAACTTGTCTCCACTGAAGGCCGTTGTAAGCGGCTGATTGTGGCTGAGTTTCGTGACGCCGCTTTCGTTCAAGCGCCACCGCTTTCCGGCGGAAATGATCCGCCATGCCGTGTGGCTCTACTTCCGCTTCAGTCTCAGCCTGCGCGACGTCGAAGAGCTCTTGGCCGCTCGCGGCGTCGACGTTAGCTACGAGACGATTCGGTGCTGGACGGTCAAGTTTGGGCCTCAGATCGCGCGCCGGCTGAAGCGCCGTCGGCCGGCCCCATCGCCTCGCTGGCATCTCGATGAGATGGTTTGCCGGATCGGCGGAAAGCGCATGTATCTGTGGCGCGCAGTCGATGACGAAGGCGAGGTTCTGGACCTGGTCGTCCAGCACCGGCGGGACACGGAAGCTGCGCTGAAGCTACTCCGACGCCTTCTACGAAATCAGCCTGTGGAGCCTCAGCTCATTACAACGGATGGGCTGGGCTCCTACGTCGCGGCCCTGAATCAGTTAAATCTCAGGCATTTGCACCGACCCGGTCGGCTTCGGGAGAACAATCGGATCGAGAACTCCCACCTCCCGATCCGAAGACGAGAACGACAGCAGCAGCGGTTCAAATCCCAAGCCTCAGCCCAGAGATTTCTCACCACCCACGCGGCGATCTACAACACCTTCAACATCCAACGCCATTTGATCAGCAGACCCACACTGCGCCGCTTCCGCGCCGATGCTGATGCCGCATGGGCGGCGGCGGTTGCCTGAAGGGCGGCGGGGCAGGGGGCTTTTCGACTTCACCCGGTTAACCTTTCAACGCCACCTTGGCCGCCTGTCCGATTTCCCGGCTCGGCCTCAAAGGTAACGGTGTTCCTTCCACCCTCAAGCTGAAGCCCATTGTCCGCCTCGTGACAGCGTCATGATTTGGCATCCGCGCTATATCAGTGCAAGGTCAACACCGAATGGTCCCGGAACGACTGCGCTATGTCAACGAAGTAAGCTGGATGCTCAATGCTGCTACATGACAGGTCACCCGCAAGGCCCTCCTGCAAAGAGCGCCGCGTTCGAGTACGTTCCTGAATGAACCGAACTACGCCGAAGCTGCGTATCTACGCTGAGCGACTCATCGTTGGTGAGATGAGCCGAAATGCGTCTGCCGAATCACAACCCACGGCAGCCT
>NZ_JAFCWQ010000014.1:0-89954 GCF_049897665.1 Brevundimonas sp. TWP2-3-4b1
GACATCCTGTGCATGATGTCGGCGCCGTCGTTCGACCCGAACCTGTTCGTCTCGGGTGTTCCGACCCGCACCTATCGCGCGCTGTCCGACTACGAACGCAAGCCGCTGCTGGACAAGACGATCAACGGCACCTTCCCGCCCGGATCGACCTTCAAGCCCGCGACGGCCCTGGCCTTGCTGGCGGCGGGCGTTGATCCTGCCGACCGCGTGAACTGCAGCGGCGTCTTTCGTACCGGTCAGCGTTGCTGGGGCCGTCATGGCTCGCAAGACATGCACAACGCGATCAAGAACTCCTGCGACATCTATTTCTACACCATGTGCAATCGCGCGGGCGTCGATCTGATCCGCGACACGGCGATGAAGCTGGGCTTCGAGCACGAGTTCGATATCGGCGTCGACAACCAGCGCAAGGGACTGCTGCCCTCCACGGAGTGGAAGCGCCGGACCTTCCCGCGCGACCCCGTCTGGCATCCGGGCGAGACCACCTCGGTCGCCATCGGCCAGGGGGCGGTCACGGTCAACGCCCTGCAGCTGGCCGTCTACACCGCGCGTCTGGCCAACGGCCGCAAGGCGATCCAGCCGCGCCTGATCAAGTCGGTCGGCGGCGTTGACCGCCCCAGCGGCGCCGAGGTCCCGGACCTGCCGTTCAGCGTCGAGCATCTGGACATCGTCCGGGGCGGCATGATCGCCGTGGCCAACGATCGGTCCGGCACCGCCTATCGCCAGTCCCAGCTCGGCCTCGGCGACATCCAGATGGCCGGCAAGACCGGCACGGCCCAGACGCGCAACTATGGTTCCGGCAGCCGTCGCTCGAACGTCTGGTCGCAGAAGGACCACAACCTGTTCATCGCCTTCGCGCCGGTCGATGCGCCGCGCTACGCCGTGGTGGTCATCATCGAACACGGAGGCCGGGGCGGGGGCACCGCCGGGGCCCCGCGTGCCCGGGAGGTCATGCGAACCGTGCTGCTGAAGGATCCGGAGATGCGCGAACGCATCACCCGGCCGCCGCCGCCGGAAGCCACCGGCCCGCAGATTGACGAGGGCGAGATCGGCGCCGCGCCTGAATCGGCTATCGCTCCGCCTGCGCCCAGCGTTCCGGCGACGCCTCGCCCGACCAGCGGACCGCGCCCCTATCTCTCGGGTCCGCAATGACATCCTCGGCCCTGACCCGTCCCGGCGAGCGCGAGCGACTGTCGGTCAAACTGACCCAGATCGACTGGCGATTGACGACCCTGCTTTGCGTGATCGCCGGGATCGGCACAGCCATGCTGTATTCGATCGCTGGCGGGCACTGGGACCCCTGGGCGGCCAAGCACCTGATCCGGTTTGGCGCTCTGCTCACGATGATGCTGGGACTGGCTTTGGTGCACCCGAAATGGTGGTTCGGCGCGGCCTACCCCTTGTATGGCGTGCTGATCCTCATGGTGCTGCTGATCGAGTTCACCCCGCTGGGCTATACAGCCGGCGGGGCCAAGAATTGGCTGAACCTCGGCTTCATTCGTATCCAGCCTGCGGAGTTCATGAAGCTGGGTCTCGTTCTGGCGTTGGCCCGCTGGTACCACAGTCACTCTGCCCAGGACGCGCGCTGGTCGTGGAAGCTTGTGTTTCCCGCTGGAATGATCGGCCTGCCGTTCATCCTGGTGGCCAAACAGCCCGATCTGGGCTCTGCCATGGTCATCGGCCTGACGGGGGCCGCGGTGATGTTCCTCGCCGGTCTGAGTTGGCGGGTCATCGCTGCGGGCGCTGCGGCCGTCGTCGCCATCGTGCCGCCGTTCGTCATGTTCGGCATGCACGAGTACCAGCGCAACCGGGTTCTGACTTTCCTGAGTCCTGAATCCGATCCTTCGGGCACCGGCTATAACATCATTCAATCCAAGATCGCCCTCGGGTCCGGCGGCCTGCTGGGAAGAGGCTATGGCCTGGGGAGCCAGAGCCAGCTGGAGTTCCTGCCGGAGCGCCAGACGGACTTCATCTTCTCGACCGTGTCGGAGGAATTCGGCTTCGTCGGATCGTTCACTCTGTTGGCCTGCTATCTGGCGATCATCCTGATTGCCCTGCGAATTTCGTCGCTGTCGCACAGCCATTTCGGCCGTATCTCGTCGGCCGGGATGACAGCGTTTTTTGCCCTCTTCGTCCTGGTCAACGGAGCGATGGTGATGGGATTGGCGCCGGTGGTCGGGGTGCCGATGCCGCTGTTGTCCTACGGCGGCTCGTCGATGATGACCGTGATGATCGGCTTTGGCCTTGTGCTGTCGACCCGGGTTCACCGGTATGTGGAGCTCCCCAAGGGCAATGGCCTGATCTGATCGATCAGCCGGCAGCGGTGCGCGCGGTCTTCCGCTTCGACATCAGGGCTTCGGGCGTGAGGAAGCCGCCACCGTGAAGGCGTGAAACCCGTCGGACCAAGTGAAAACCTTCAGCTTCACCGCCATCCGGGCCTTACGCCCGGCGACAGCCTCGGGTTCCGCCTAAGGCGATGCGGCCCAGTCCGTGCCGCGCACCAGGCTGTCGATGATGCCGGGCTCGGTCGAGGCGTGACCGGCGTCGGGGACGATGTCCAGCTTCGCCTCGGGGAAGGCGCGATGCAGGGCCCAGGCGCTGGCGATCGGCGTGACCACGTCGAATCGGCCCTGGGCGATCCAGGTCGGGATATGGCGGATTCGGCCGATGTTTTTCAGCAGCCAGCCTTCCTCGGGGAAGAAGCCGCCGTTGACGAAATACCAGCATTCGATGCGGGCGAAAGCGACGGCGAAGTCCGGTTCGGCGAACTTGTCGGGGCGGGCCGCGGGGCCTTCGACGCTGACGGTCTCGCCTTCCCAGCTGGACCAGGCGATGGCGCAGCGTTCGCGCTCGGCGCGGTCGTCGCCAGTCAGGCGCTTGTAGTAGGCGCCCATCAGGTCGTGGCGCTCGTCCTCGGGGATGGGGGCGACGAACCGCTCCCAGGCGTCCGGGAAGATCATTGAGGCGCCGTCCTGGTAGAACCAGTGCAATTCCTTCTTCGTCAGCAGGAATATGCCGCGCAGGATCAGGGCGTCGACCCGCTCTGGATGGGTGATGGCATAGGCCATCGAAAGGGTCGAACCCCAGGACCCGCCGAAGACCGCCCACTTGTCGATGCCGCAGCGTTCACGCAGGCGTTCGATGTCGTCGATCAGGGTCCAGGTGGTGTTGTCGTCGAGAGACGCGTTCGGCCGCGACTCGCCGCAGCCGCGCTGATCGAACAGGACGATGCGATAGATGGCCGGGTCGAAATAGCGGCGCATGCCGGCGTTGATGGCCCCGCCGGGACCGCCGTGCAGCACCAGGACCGGCCGCCCCTGCGGATTGCCGCATTCCTCGTAATAGATCTCGTGGACGCTGTCGGTCTGCATCCAGCCGGACGCGAAGGGCTCGAGCTCGGGATACAACTCGCGTCGGGGCGTCTCGGTCACAGGGAAGGCCATTCGTTGGTCGGAGCTTTCAGGTAGGGGGTCAGGCGGTTACTGATTGTGACCGAAACGCGGCGAAGGCAAGTACAAGCCAGCCGGCGATCATCAGAACCCCGCCTATCGGAGCGACGGCGCCGAGCGCGGGCAGGCTGAGCAGGCCGAGGAAGGCCAGGGCCAGGCAGAAGATCAAGCCGCCGAAAGAGCCCAGCCACCCGGCCACGGCCCCCAGCCGACCGATCGGCGCGACGGCGCAGATGAGCGCCAGCAGGGCGTGAGCCAACTGGTAGGAGGCGCCGGTGGTCAACAGGGACTTGATCTGCGGTCCCGCTCCGTGGGCGGCGAACGCCCCCACAGCCACCGCCATCGCGCCGTTGAACGCCGCGAACACGGCCAGGTGACGATTCAGACTCATGGGCCGAACCTAGCCCACGGATCTGTCGCCGTCTGCTATCGGATGCGCGATGACTCCGTCTCGCCGCATGGCGCTGCAGTATGTGTTGCTCTTCGGCGCCAACGGCGTGAGCCTGCCCTTCGCGGGATTGTGGTTCCGCGCGCAGGGATTCTCGGGAGCCGAGATCGGCGTGCTGCTGGCGGCTCCCATGCTGGCCCGGCTGATCACCGGACCGGCCATCGCGGTGTGGGCGGACGGATTCCGGCGGCGCCGCTCTCCCATCGCGATCCTGGGACTGATCCTGGGTCTGGGCTACGCGGGCGCCGGCCTGACCGAGGGGGTCTGGCTGCAGGGGTTCCTCTGGTTCGTCGCGGCGACGGCGATGGCCGGATTGATCCCGCTCAGTGACGTGCTGTCGCTGCAGGTCGCGCGGCGGCACGGCTTCGATTTTGCCTGGCCCCGGGGTTGCGGGTCCGCCGCCTTCGTCGCGGCCAATGTTCTGATGGGCGCGATCCTGACGCGTGGCTCGGCGGACTGGGTCATCGTCTGGATCGCCGTCGCCGGGGCCCTCGTCGCCCTGACGGCCGCCACCCTCCTGCCCAGCGACCCGGTGACGGAGGGACCCAGGATCGCCGGTCGTGAACGGCTGGCCGGGCTGGCGCGGCTGGCCGTCGATCCGGTCTTCATGACCGCCGTCCTGGCCGTCGGGACGGTGCAGGCGACGCACGGCTTCTACTACGGCTTCTCCGCTATTGCGTGGAAGGCGCAGGGGATCAGCGAGACCATGACCGGCCTGTTGTGGGCGATGTCCGTCGTGGTCGAGATCGCCTTCATGTGGTGGATCGAGCCATGGCGGAAGCGGCGCGGGATCGGCCCGGGCGTGATCCTGACGCTGGGGGGCGTGGCGGCCGTGATCCGCTGGACGGCCCTGGCCTTCTCCCCGCCGCTGTGGATGCTGTGGCCCCTGCAGGCGTTGCATGCCCTGACGTTCGCGGCGACCTATCTGGCGGGCGTGCAGATCATCGAAAAGCTCGCGCCGCCAGGTGGCCACACGGCGGCCCAGACCCTGAACTCCGTTATGGCGGCCGGCATTCTGCTAGGATTGGCGACCCTGGCCGCCGGGCCCCTGTACGATCGAATCGGCGTGCTGGGCTATCTCGCCATGACCGGACTGGCCGCGATCGGTCTTCTGCTGCAGTGGCGGCTACGCCGGGTCGCGGCGGTCTAGTTGACGCGGGCGCGAGGCAGGGGCGACAGGTGTCGCGCCATGGCGGCGGCGGCCGTCTGGACGCCGAGACGCAGTTGATCAACGTTGAGCGAGGCCGGAACCCGCAGCAGTCCGACCGACGGGGCGTCGGCATTGTCGGGCAGGGCGGCCAGCACGCGATAGAGCAGGTAGGAGCCGGCGTCCTCCTCGCTGTCCGAGGTCGCGTCGGCGGCGAGGCCGGCGTCGACCAGCGCACGGACCATTTCCGCGGCGGGGGCGGTGGCGCGAGCCAGGGCGGGGCCAGTCTGCGAGATCTTCTTGCCGCCTTCGAGGGCGCGATTCTCGGCGCGCATCTGGACGCGGAAGCCATTGCTTTTGCGCGTCCGTCCCACCAGTAGCACGGCGCGGCAATCGGCATCCTCGAGATGACCGGTGATCAGGGCCGCGAGGGCGGCGGGATCATCGGGACCGACCGGACGAAGGCGGGTTCCGGGCGGCGTCCAGCTGGCGGCTTCCTCATCGATGGCGGTCCAGAGGGGATCAGCGCTCTCATAGACGCATACGAGGATCGCAGGCCTGCGGTCGGGCTGGTTCTCGGCGATGGTGTCGAGCATGGACCCTGCTAGGTGCGTGACAACGTCATGACAGCGGCCGGACGGTGTCCGCAAGCGGATGATCCCGTCAAGCCAAAAGCGGCGATCGGGATGGTTCGGCCGGTCGATTCGTGTTTCAGGCGAGGTCGCCGACCGCCGCGTCCAGCAGCATGAAGGCGCGGCCGGCGTCGGTGGCCAGCGTGGACAGCACGGCTGCCGCACCGCCTCGCGCCTCGTCGTTCAGCCGGCCCGCGAAGGCGCGGACATAGCGTTCGGCATCGCTGCGCAACTCAGCATCGCTCATCACCCGGCGAGAGACGCTGCGGACGGCGGCCGGGGCGACGCGCCGGACGATCTGGCGCGCCCGGTCGGGATCGCGCCCGGCGAAGGCGGACGCTGCCTCTTCGACCCGCGACCTGGGCAGGAGGGCGTTCGGATCGACGCCCATACGTCGAATGGCGGCGGTGATCCGGTCGGTCAGGGCATCCTCGTCGGCGGGCATGACGGGGGTGTCGAGATCGAGCGGGGGCTCGCCCGGGCCGTCATCGACCAGGTCGCTCCAGTCGAGCCGATCCTTCGGCGGCGGTGCGCCGCGCGCGCCCGGATCGTCGGCGGCGGGCCCCAGCTTCAGGCGACCGCGCAGGCCGAAGCCGCGTTCGCGTTCAGGCTCGGTGGCAGTCGGGCGGAGCGGCCGTTCGCCCGCAGGCGCGGCGGGTTCAGCCAGAATGTCGCGCCGACGCAGGGGGGCTCCGCCGTCGCCGGACACGACCCCCATCAGGCGGACGGCCTCGGTCAGCATGTCGTAGTTGCGTCGGACCCGCTCCTGGAAGCCGGCGTCCAGGGCCTCGGTGTCCTCGGCGGCCTTGCGTGACGCGGCGCCGAGGGCGGCCAGGCCTTCCTCGACGGTGATGCGGACGGATTCGGCGCGGGCGCGGGCTTCCTCGGGCAGGCGGGAGGCGCGGTCGTCCAGATCGCCGATGGCGGCATCGACCTCGGCCAGGGCCTGGGTCATGCGGGACAGGGTGGACTCCAGTTTCTCGATGGCCCGCTCGCCGGCCTGGTCCACCAGATCGACAGTCTCGCCGACGATCCTGCGAGCGCCCTCGACGCGCGCGTCGGCTGCGGCATCCGCCTTCTGGGCGGCGTCGAAGAGAGCCTCGCCCAGCCGGTCGGCGCGGATCTGGGCCTGGCCCGTGGCTCCATCGGCGGCCTGCCGGCTTTCCTCGGCCGTAGCCTTGAGCACCGCGAGCGTTCGGCGGGTTTCCTCGATCAGGGTGTCGCGGGCCTCGGCGGCCAGGGCCTCGAAACGGTCCAGCGACTGTTTGGTGGCGGCGTCGAAGCCGTCGGCCTCGCGCTGGGACAGGTCGACCAGGGCGCGGAACTGGTCGGTTGCAGCCTCGACGAGGTCGCGCAGCCCCTCGGACGCCTTGGTGGAGGTTTCGCCGAGGTCGCCGGTGGCGGTGCGGGCCGCAGACAGCTGTTCGGTCAGCTGGGCGCGCTGGCTCTCGACCTGGGCGGAGAAGTCTTCCTGATCAGTGCGCAGGGCGTAGGCGGCGGTGACCAGGGCGGCGCGCTGCTGGCCCAGCCCCTCTTCGACGGACTGGATCTGTTCGGCGACGCCGGTGCCGGCGTTCTCGAGGCGCAACGTCTGGCGGGCCAGGTCGTCGGCGGCCATACGGGCGGCATCCTGCGCCTCTCCGGCGGCGGCGGCGAGGTCGGCGGCGCGGGCGGCGAGGGCGGCCTCGGCTTCGCGAAGCTGGGTCTGGGCGAGATCAGACGCATCGACGATCAGGCGCGACTGGCGCTCCACCGCGTCGAGCACGCCCGACGCCTGTCCGTCCAGGCGGCTGCCGAGGGCTGTCATCTCGTCGCGCTCGCGGCCGAGGGACTCGGTCAGGCGGCGCGCCGTGCGACCGGCGGCCTCGGCGGCCTCGTTCAGGCGGCTGGTCTCCAGCGAGAGAGCCTCACGCAGCAGGGCCATGTCGTTGCGGGCCCGTTCGGCGGCGAGGGCGGCCTGGTCGATATCGTTGCGCAGGGCCGACAGGACATGTCCGGTCTGCTGGGCCGCGAGCGCCGTCGGCGCGACGAGCGCCTCGGCCAGTTCGCGGGCGCGCCGGGTTTCGGAGGCCAGGCCGGCGCCCTGACGAACGGCATGGGCGAGCATGATGGCCAGGCCTGCGGGCGCGAGGGCGATCAGGGCGTAGATGGCCAGGCGCAGGGGATCGGGCGAGACCGCGCCGGAACCGACCTCATAGGCCGCCCAGGACGCGACGCCGCCCATCCACAGGGCCGCGGCAATCCCGGCGATCAGATAGGAAGGGCCGGACCGCACCTCGGCGGGGCTCAAGGCAATCGCCGCTGCGGTGGGCGCGGGAGGCGAAGCCTGGGTGGCGGGCGGGGTGCCGGCGCTGGTCGAGAAGGCCAGGGGTTCGATCGCCGGTTCAGCCTCTTCGGACCGGATCGGAGGCGCGACAGCGGCTGTGGGTTCGGGCTCGGCGGGCGAGGGAAATTCGAGATCCGCGGCGCTCCGCTCCTGCTCCAGCAGGCGACGGCGACGACGCTCCGACATCGGACGTTCGGGGGCGGCCTGGGGCTTGGCGATGAGTTCGGGAGTGGCGGCGTCCTCGAGTTCGGCCGTCGCGTCGCCCAGGGGCGCCGGTTCGGGGTCGGACAAGGTCAACGGCGGCCGGGAGCGGGACTTCATGGGGCGCGGATCTCAGGTGGGCTGGCGCGTGACGCAGGAGTCATGCGCAGCCGCAACCCTAGACCATTTTGCGTGGGTATCGACCCGCCGTTGCGTCAAAAAATGGATCAGGGGTCTGTACCCGGCCGATTTCGGCCGGGCGGCGCGACTAGCACTCGTTCGAGCGTGGCGCCGTTATGAGCGCCTTGGTCGGCGCCTCGGGGCAATCGCTGACGCGATGGACTTCGCGATCAGGGCGGGGAGCGGCGTTCAGGTCCACGCCGAACTGAGCCAGGGCCGCCGTGGCGAGCAGGGCGATGAAGCCGGCCAGCAACTCGATCAACGCCTGCACGATCGGCACTCCCCCATTCCGGCTGTCCTTATGCCTGATTTCGGCGAACCGGACAATCCAGCCTGGCGGCGCCATTGACCGGCGGGGCGCGGGCATGGAACGGAAGACGGGTCCGGGCGTCTCTCCGAGCCGGACGCTCGATCACCGACGCCGGCAGGGACACCGATATGGACGCCGCCCAAGGCCCGTTGCTGGACACAGCCGCCCTGTTGGCGCCCGGCGAGACCTGCTGGCGGGTCGAGCGGGCGGACCGGCTGTCGATCCTCATGGAGAACGGCGCCTATTTCGAAGCCCTGGCCTCGGCTCTGTCCAAGGCGCGGCGTTCGGTGGTGATTCTGGGCTGGCAGTTCGACCCGCGGACCCGGCTCGACCCCGAGACCCGGCCCGGCGACAAACAGGCCGAGATCGGCCATCTGCTGCGGATGATGGTCAAGACCCGGCCGGAACTCGACGTCCGGCTGCTGATCTGGAAGTCGCCGCTGCTGATCGCGGCATCGCAGGGCTTCTATCCGCACAAGGCCCAGGCCTGGTTCAGGAAACGGATGGTCGAGTTCCGGCTGGATACGCCGGGCCCCATCGGCGCCTGCCATCATCAGAAGGCGATCATCATCGACGACGCCGTGGCCTTTTGCGGCGGCGGGGACATCTCGGTCGATCGCTGGGATTCCGAGGCCCATGCGGACGATGATCCGAGACGCTGCCAGCCATCGGGGATCATCTCGCCGCCGCGGCACGAGACCATGTGCGTCATGGACGGAGCGGCGGCGCGTGCTCTGGGCGATCTGGCGCGCGAGCGCTGGTTCAAGGCGACCTGGGAGCGGACGGTGCCGGAAACGGTCGATGGCGATCCCTGGCCCGAGGGTCTGGCGGTGGACTTCCACGACACGCCGGTCGGGATCGCCCGGACCGAGCCCGGCTTCGGCGGTCGTCACGAGGTCCGCGAGAACGAGAGACTGCACCTCGAGGCCATCCGGGGCGCACGGAAGCGGATCTATATGGAGAACCAGTATTTCACCTCGCCGATCGTCGCCAACGCCCTGGCCGAGCGGCTGGGCGAACCAGACGGGCCGGAGATTGTGCTGGTCTCGACGGGACGCAGCCCGAGCTGGTTCGACAGCATGACCATGGACACGGCAAGGGCCGAGGTCCTGTTCCGGCTGGAAAGCGCTGACCGGCACAACCGCTTCTTCGCCTTCAGCCCCAATACGAAGAACGGCGAGCGGATCATCGTCCACGCCAAGGTGACCGTGGTGGACGACGTCCTGCTGCGGATCGGCTCGACCAATCTGAACAACCGGTCGCTCGGTTTCGACACCGAGTGCGATATCGCCATCGCGCCGGAGGATGAGGCGGGCCGCGAGGCCATCCGGCATTTTCGGCATCGGACTATCGGTCACTTCATCGGCGTGACCGCTGACGAATTCGGGGCGGCCGAGGCCGTCTGCGGCTCGACTGGCGAGGCCATCCAGAAGTTCGACAGCAGCCGGATGTCGCAATTGGGCGCGACGCCGCCGTCGATGATCCAGCGCACGATCGCCGAGTTCCAGTTGGGGGACCCGACCTCGCCACGGGACGCCTGGCGGCCATGGAAGCGGCGCAACCGCTCGCAGCGGCTTCAGCCGACGGGCTGAATCTCGAAATCGACCACCAGGGGCAGATGGTCCGAGGCCATCCGCGACAGGGGCGAGAAGGGCGCGTGGACGCCGGTGATTCTGATCTCCGGGCTGACGAAGACGTGGTCGATGCGGATCGCGGGGAAGCCGGACGGGAAGGTCTTGATGGTCGGACGCAGACCCAGCTGGCGCTGACAGTCGGCATGGTTCCGCGCCAGCGTCTGATAGGGGCGGGTGATCGAGGTCGCGTTGAAGTCGCCGGCCAGCAGCGTCGGGCCTTTGCAGTCCGGATGGCCGAGCCAGTCCTTGCCGACGAGGGCCGCCGCCTGGAGCCGCTGCTCGCGCGGGACCAGCCCAAGGTGGGTGGTCAGGACGTTGATGTCTAAGCCCTCAATGTTGACGCGCACCCACAGGGCGCCGCGCGGCTCCAGTCCCGGCACGCCGCGCACGGTAGGAAGGGCACCGACGTGCACCAGGGTTTCCGGATGCCCCGTCAGAATGGCGTCGCCGTATTCCTCGGCCTCGACCCGCATGGCGGCATGGAAGCGGACGGCCATCGACAGGCGGCCGGCGATCGCGCGCGCCTGATCGACCCCCCCGGTCCGGGCGCGGCCGACGTCAAGTTCCTGCAGGCAGACGATGTCGGGTTCGAGCTCGGCGATGACGCCGGCGATGCGTTCGACATCCAGTCGCTTGTCGACCCCGACACAGCGATGGACGTTATAGGTGACTAGCCGCATGGCGGCACCGGCTAGGCCAATTTCCCGCCAAAAGCGAGACCGCGCGCAGCGTCAGATTTCGACCAGTCGATCGGGGACTTCGTTCGGATTGCGCGGCCTCGGCGGGAAGTGTTCGGCCAGGACGCCACCCACCAGGGCGATGGCCCGTTCGAAGCCTTCGGCAGCGCGTCGGTCGCGTAGCCCCTCGGTCAGAACCTGGACAGCATCGGCCCAGATCGCCTGATCGACACGCGAATAGATGCCCTTGTCGGCGATGACCTCGACCTGTCGATCGGCCATGGCGGCGAAGATCAGCACGCCCGTGCGATGCTCGGTGACATGCAGGCCGTGGGCGAGGAACTGATGCATGGCCGCCTGGCGCGTCCGGTCGCGGCGCACCCCGCGCGGGGTTGTCAGCCGGGTCAGGACGGGGATCCGCAACAGGACATAGACCGCCAGGAACACAGCGGCCTGCACCACCGCATAGACCCCGATGGCCCGACCGATGGTCAGATGCAGGGCCGACAGATGCCCGGCTTCCCAGTTGTCGGCCAGACGCGGGAACCAGGCGGGCTCGAACCCGAACGGGATCAGCATCAGCGGCAGGAGCAGGGCCGCCGCCGCCGCCCAGGCCAGGCTGATATCGCGATAGCTCGACACCCGTCCCGCCAGGACGCAGAAGATTTCGCCGGAAGTACGCGCCTCCGCCGCCGCGATGGCGCTCGCGACGCGCGCGTGTTCGCCGGAGTTCAGTCGCATCACCATCCGCCCGAGGCCCCCCCGCCGCCGAAGCTGCCGCCGCCGCCGGAGAACCCGCCGAAGCCGCCCCCCGAACTTTCCGAAGACCCCCGCGAGACATTGGACAGGATTTCCGCCGCCCCCCACACGAGGATCGGATCGATTCCGCTACGCCGCGCGCCGCGTTTGCGTCCCCGCCGCCCGATTCCGCGCAGCAAGCTCAGGAAGAAAAAGATGAAAATCAGGGCTATGACGATGCCTGGGAAGATCGGCGCTTCGGCCTCGCTGGGCGCGGCCTCGGCGGCGCGGGCGGCGGCCTCTGCGGGGTCCAGGCGCAACTGGCCGATGACGGCGTCTACCCCGGCCTCGATGCCCAAGGCATAGCCGCCGTCGCGGAACGGCGGCAGGATGTCGGTCTGGATGATCTGGTTGGACAGGGCGTCGGTCAGAACGGGCTCAAGGCCGTAGCCGACCTCCAGCCGGACCTTGCGTTCATTGGGCGCCACGATCAGCAGCACGCCGCTGTCATTCTCCGCATTGCCGATGCCCCAGGCGCGCCCGAGGCGGTAGCCGTAGTCCTCGATCTCATAGTCCTGGAGGCTGTCGAGGGTCACGACGACGAACTGGTCGCCCGTGTCCGTCTCCAGCCGGGTCAATTTGGCGGTGATCGCAGCCTCTGTGTCGGGCGTCAGCAGCTGGGCCTGATCGACGACACGACCGGACAGGGCGGGGAAGGTCGGGTCGGCCGCGAAGGCGTGCGGGACGAGCGCGAACAGAACCGCCAGACCAGCGATGAGGATGGCCAGAATAGAGTGTGTCGGCCGAACCGGCTTGATCGGGCTCACCGGGCGGGCGGCGTCGAACCGGGGGCGACGGCGGCGGCCGCGCCGCCGGTCGCGACCGGTGTCTGGCCGTCGAGATTGAACTGAACCTGGGGCGCGCTCTGGGCCTCGGTCGTCGCGGTGAACAACTGCATCGGCTCCTCACCCGCGAAGGCGGTCTTGGCCCAGATCACGGTCGGGAAGGTGCGCAGACTCGTATTGTAGTCGCGAACCGCCTCGTTGTAGTCGCGCCGCGCGATGGTGATGCGGTTCTCGGTGCCTTCGAGCTGCGACTGGAGCTGGAGGAAGTTCTGGTTGGCCTGCAGTTGAGGATAGGCCTCGACCGTTACCAGCAGGCGCGACAGGGCGCTGGTCAACTGGCCCTGCGCCGCCTGGAAGGCCTGGAAGGCGGCGGGATCGCTGAGAGTTTCGGGCGTAATCTGGACCGCTGTGGCCCGGGCGCGGGCCTCGATCACCTGGGTCAGGGTCGTGCGCTCCTGGATCGCTGAGCCCTGGACGGTGGCGACGAGATTCGGAATCAGGTCGGCGCGCCGCTGATACTGGCTCTGGACGTCGGCCCACGCCGCCTGGGCGCGCTCCTGCTTGGTCGGGATGGTGTTGTAGCCACAAGCCGCCACGCTCTGGGCGGCGAGAAGGATGGCGACTGAACCGACGAGACGAGATGCGCTGCGAGCCATGAACCCCTCCATCCGACGGCCGATCGCCGCAGGTCACCCCGGGACTATCAGCGGTTCGTGACGCCGCTTCAAGCGTCCAGACGTTCCGGCTCGATCCCGGCCGCGCGGCAGGCGGCGTTATAGGTGTTGGCCAGGAGGCAGGCGATGGTCATCGGGCCGACGCCGCCCGGGACCGGCGTGATCGCCCCGGCGACCGTGACGGCCTCAGCAAAGGCGACGTCGCCGACAACCCGTGTCCTGCCCTCGGCCGCCTTGACCGGGTCGGCGGAGGGGACGCGGTTGATGCCGACGTCAATCACGGTCGCGCCCGGCTTGATCCAGTCGCCCCGGATCATCTCCGGCCGGCCCACTGCGGCGACCAGGATGTCGGCGGCGCGGCAAAGGGCCGGCAGGTCGCGGCTGCGCGAGTGGGCGATGGTGACGGTGCAATTCTCGGCCAGCAGCAACTGGGCCATCGGCTTGCCCACGATGTTCGAACGCCCGACGATGACGGCGTTCAGGCCCGACAGGTCGCCGAGCTGATGCTTCAGCAGCATGGTCGAACCCAGGGGGGTGCAGGGCACGAGGCCGGGCAGGCCGACCGCCAGTCGCCCGGCGTTGACGACATGGAACCCATCCACATCCTTGTCCGGGTCGATCGCGCCCAGCACCGCCGAGGAATCGATCCGCGCGGGCAGGGGCAGCTGGACCAGGATGCCGTGGATGCCGGCGTCAGCGTTCAGCGTCCCGACGAGGGCCAGCAGTTCGGCCTGGCTGGTCGTGTCAGCCAGGCGGTAGGTATCGGAGCGCATCCCGGCGCGGGCGGTCGTCTCGCCCTTGTTACGGACGTAGATCTGGCTGGCGGGATCCTCGCCGACGATGACCACGGCCAGGCCCGGCTTGAGCCCGTGGGTCGCCTCCAGCCGCGCCGAGGCGGCGGCGACCCGCTCCACCAGACCGGCGGCGAAGGCCTTGCCGTCGATGATCGCCGCGCGCGTGTCAGGTCCGGCCATGGGAGGCCCTCTTTCGTCAGAATTCGATAAGGTTCGGGCGATTTACAGGCGTCACGGTTCAGCGTCTATGTAGCCTCCACAGAACAGGGGACTTCCGATGCGCCGCTCTACCTTCATCATGACCGTCAGTATGATCGCGCTGTTCGCCGCCGGACAGGCCGCGGCCCAGGACGCCACGCCGCTGCGCGTCGGCCAGACGGTCAACGGTCAGCTGACCGCAGAGGACACCAAGGTCGATAGCGAGGAGCTCGGCCAGTACCTCTACGACACCTGGTCGATCCAGGCCCGCGACGGCCAGCGACTGGAAGTCACGATGCGGTCGGACGCCTTCGACACCTATCTGGAAGCCTATGAAGGCTCGGATCCGGGCGAGGCGATCGCCATGGACGACGACGGCTTGGGCGAGGGCACCAACTCGCGCCTGCGCTTCTCGGCCGACAACGGAACCTACATCATCCGCGCCCGCACCCTGGGCGGCCTGGAAGGTGGCGACTACACCATCCAGGTGACCGATCGCGGGCCCGCGCCCCGGGCGCCGCGCCCGACCACCATCCGACTGGGCGACGACGTCGACGGCGCGATCAGCGACCGCAGCCCGAGCGAAGAGGACGGGCAGTACGGGGAGTACACCTACAACGGCTACAGCTTCCGGGCGCGTCAGGGCGAGCGGTTCGCCATCACGCTCGAGAGCGATGACTTCGATCCGATCGTGCGTGTGGGCCGCATGGGCCGCGGCGGTGCGTTTGAGGAACTGGCCCAGAACGACGACTCCGGCGCCGGCGGCCTGAACTCCTATCTGATCTTCACCGCCCCCTCGAACGGCGAGTACGTGATCCGCGCCGCGCCCCTGGATGGTTCGGCCGACGGCGACTACGAACTGGCCCTGGCCGAGGCCCCGCCGCCGCTGGTGGCGCGTCCGATCGCCGTCGGCGAGACGGTCGAGGCTTCGCTGGCCGCCGGCGACGGCGGCAACGCCTTCGGCACGCGCGCCGACGCCTACGCCTTCACCGGAACGACGGGCCAGCGGATCGTCGCGACCATGAACTCGGACGCGTTCGACACCTATCTCGAGCTGTTCTCGGAGAATTCCGACGATGCCGGCGGTCGTTATGCGCTGGATTCGGACGACGATGGCGCGGGCGAGGGCACCAACTCCCGCCTGACCTACACCATCCCGTCTGACGGCCAGTACACGATCGAGGCCCGCGCCTTCACCGGTGAAGGCGAGGGCGCCTACACCCTCACGTTCGAGGAGGCGCCGCCGCTGCCGGCGCCGGTCGCCTTGTCGTGGGGCGCGACGGTGCAGCGCGAGATCCTCGCCGAAGATCCACGCGACGACGAGAGCCGTGGTTTCGACGCCTATACCTTCAGTGGAACGGCCGGAAACCGCATCCAGCTGATCATGCGCTCAGGCGACTTCGACACCTACCTTCAGGTCGGCAGCCCCGAGGGCGACTTCTACGCCATGGCCTCGGACGACGACGGTCTGGGCGAAGGCACGGACTCGCGCCTGAACTACATCCTGCCGTCCGACGGGGAGTTCATCGTCCGCGCCTCGCCGCTCTATGCGGACGCCGACGGCCTGTATTCGCTGGAACTGCTGGATCGCGGTCCGCAGCCCCTTCCGGGCAGCATTCTGGTCGGCGCCACGGCGCGCGGCACGCTGGGCGAGGACGACGCCCTGGCCGAGGACGGCAGCTTCTACGATGCCTACAAGATCTCGGTGAAGGCCGGCGACAAGCTGCGTTTGACCATGGTTTCCAACGAGTTCGACGCATTCATCGATATCGGCCGCGAGGATGAGGCCGGCGTCTTCACTTCGGTGGTCTCGGACGACGACAGCCTGTCGGACACGCATGCCAAGGTCGATTGGGCGATCGAGGAAGAGGGCGATTACGTCATCCGCGCCCGCAGCTTCTCCTCGGGCCAGTCGGGCGCCTACGCGCTGACGATCGAACCCAAGGAGTAGTCGATTGCCGTTCGCCGCCAATCGGTGAGTTGGCGGCGATTTCGACTACGCAAAGCCAGCTGCCAGCCGGCGATTTCGGTGACGATGGCGACGCAGATTTCTGCGGATTACGCAGAGACTGCATTTTCAGGGAGGCCTCGATGCGTTCGCGTCGGGGCCTCTTTCGTTTAAGGACCGGACATGGCTGCGCTCGAGCATGATCTGATCCTCGTCGGCGGCGGTCTGGCCTCCAGCCTGATCGCCTGGCGACTGGCGCTCGACCGGCCGGACTTGCGCGTCGCGGTGGTCGAACGGGACGGGCGGCTGGGTGGCGAGCACACCTGGTCCTTCTTCGATGGCGACATCCCGGCCAGTGATCGCGCCTGGCTGGAGCCCGCGACGCCGCACCGCTGGCCGGACGGATATGAGGTCTTTTTTCCGGGGCTGAGCCGGGTTCTGCAGACGCCGTACAACAGCCTGACGTCGGATCGACTGCACGCGATCGTCGCGCCGCTGCTGGGTGACCGCCTGATCAAGGGCGGGGCGGTCGAGGTCCAACCGGACGGTGTGACCTTGTCGGACGGGCGGGTGCTGCGGGCGACCGGGGTGATCGACGCGCGGGGCCCCGCGCCGACGCCGCATCTGGACCTGGGCTGGCAGCTGTTCGTCGGCCGGACGGTACGGCTGTCCCAGCCGCACGGCCTGACGCGTCCGACGATCATGGACGCCACGGTGGGTCAGGGCGACGCCTACCGGTTCGTCTATCTTCTGCCGTTCGATGAGCGGACCGTGCTGGTCGAGGACACCTATTATGTCGATGGGCCGATGCTGGACCGGGCCCTGCTGAACCGGCGAATCGACGCTTACATCCGCTCGCGTGGCTGGACCGTCGAGGCCGTGGTCGGCGAGGAGGAGGGCGTCCTGCCCATCGCGCTGGACGGCGACATCGACGCCTTCTGGGCCGAGGGACCGCCGGTGGCGCGCGCGGGCCTGGCCGGAGCGCTGTTCCACCCGACAACGGGATACTCCCTGCCGGATGCGGTCGCCGTAGCGCGACTGGTGGCCGCGGCCGACGACCTGTCATCGGCCGCTCTGCGGACACTGATTGAGGGATATTCGAAATCGCTGTGGGCCAGGCGCGCCTATTATCGGCTGCTCGATCGAATGCTGTTCCGGGCGGCGGAGCCAAGGGAACGGTGGAAGGTGCTGCGACGCTTCTACGGCTTGCCGGAACCCCTGGTGAGGCGTTTCTACGCAGGCGCCAGTACGGCGCTGGACAAGGTCCGCATCCTGGCAGGAAAACCCCCCGTGCCCGTCGGTCGGGCGCTGAGGCAACTCCGGGAATCCGGGCGAGGAAAAGCGGCATGAGAGACGTGACGGCCAGGCGCGCGGTAGTGATCGGCGCCGGCTTCGGAGGCATCGCCCTGGCCATCCGCCTCCAGCGCGCGGGCGTGCAGACAACCCTGATCGAGAAGCGCGACAAGCCCGGCGGCCGCGCCTACGTCTGGAAGGAACAGGGCTTCACCTTCGACGCCGGTCCCACGGTCATCACCGACCCCGACTGTCTGACCGACCTGTTCGAAGGCACGGGCCGGTCATTGTCCGACTATGCCGAACTTCTGCCGGTCGATCCCTTCTATCGGCTGTGCTGGGAGGACGGGGCGTCGTTCGATTACAACGACGACCAGGCCGCGATGGAGCGCCAGATCGCGGCCTTCAACCCGGCCGATGTCGAGGGCTACAACAAGTTCCACGCCTATTCCGAGGCGCTGTACCAGGAGGGATACCTCAAACTGGGCGCCGTGCCGTTCCAGTCCTTCTGGTCGATGATCAAGGCGGCGCCGGAGCTGGCCCGGCTGGAAAGCTGGAACAGCGTCCATGCCATGGTCGCCCGCTACATCGAGGACCCGCATCTGCAGCAGGCCTTCAGCTTCCATACGCTGCTGGTCGGCGGCGATCCGTTCAAGACCAGCTCCGTCTATGCCCTGATCCACGCGCTGGAGCGGCGCGGTGGCGTCTGGTTCGCGCGCGGCGGCACCGGGGCCCTGATCGCCGGGCTGGTGAAGGGGTTCGAGGATCTGGGCGGGACCGTCCGCCTGAACACCTCCGTCGAGCGCATCGAGACCGAAGGCAACCGGGCGACCGGCGTGACCCTCGACACCGGCGAGACGATCCTTGCCGACATGGTCGCGTCGAACGCCGACGTCGTCCACACCTACGACAAGCTTCTGGGCCGGACCCCGCGCGGAAAGGCGAAGGCGAAATCGCTGAAATCCAAGCGGTTCTCGATGTCGCTGTTCGTGCTGCACTTCGGCACGTCAAAGCCCCAGCCGCAGCTGGCGCATCACACGATCTGCTTCGGTCCGCGCTATCGCGAACTGATCTCGGAAATCTTCTCCGGCCCGACCCTGCCCGAGGACTTTTCCCTCTATCTGCACGCGCCCTGCGCCACTGACCCGTCGATGGCGCCCGAAGGGATGAGCAGCCACTACGTCCTGTCGCCCGTCCCGCACCTCGGCGCCGCCGACATCGATTGGGAGACCAGGGGGCCTGAGTATCGCGAGAAGATCATCGACTACCTGGAGGAACGGTACATCCCGAACCTGCGCCGCGATCTGGTGACGACGCGCATCTGGACGCCTGCCGATTTCAAGGAAGACCTCAACGCCCACCTCGGCTCGGCCTTCTCGCTGGAGCCCATTCTGACGCAGAGCGCCTGGTTCCGGCCGCACAATCGCGACGATGTCATCTCGAACCTGTATGTTGTCGGGGCCGGCACCCATCCCGGGGCGGGCATCCCCGGCGTGGTCGGCTCGGCCAAGGCCACGGCGGGGCTGATGCTGGAACAGGCCGCGCAGAGCCAATGACCGACGCCGTCCTCGCCGCCTCCAAGGCCTCGATCACCAAGGGGTCCAGGAGCTTCCGCTCCGCCTCGCGGCTGTTCGAGCCGGCCGTGCGCGAGGACGCGTGGTTGCTTTACGCCTGGTGTCGGGCCTGTGACGACGAGATCGACGGACAGGACCACGGCTTCGGCCACGAGGAATTGTCGGTCGAGGAGCAGCAGCGACGTCTGGCCCGCCTCTACGACATGACCCGGCGCGCCATGACCGGCGAACCCATGCCTGACCCGACCTTTGCCGCCTTCCAGCGCGTCGCCATCCGCCACCGTCTGCCGGAGCGCTGGGCGATGGATCTGATCGACGGCTTCGCCATGGACGTGGAGCATCGGCAGTACCAGACGCTGGACGATGTCATGGCCTACTGCTGGCACGTCGCCGGGGTCGTCGGGGTGATGATGGCGCGGGTCATGGGGGTGACCGACCCCGAGGTCCTGCGTCGGGCGCAGGATCTGGGTCTGGCCTTCCAGTTGACCAATATCTCGCGCGATGTGATCGAGGATGCGGAGGACGGGCGGGTCTATCTGCCGTCAGACTGGCTGGTGGAGGCCGGGCTGGAGCCGACGGCGGAGGCCGTGGCGGACCCGGCGAACCGACCCGTCGTCCATGCGGTGACCCGGCGGCTGCTCGCTGTGGCCGAGCCCTATTACGACAGTGCGCGGGACGGGCTGCGCGGGCTGCCGTTTCGCTCGTCCATGGCGATCGCAGCGGCGCGCGGCGTCTATCGCGAAATCGGCCGCAAGGTCATCCGACGCGGGCCGGGCGTTTGGGTCAGGCGGGTCTCGGTCGGCAAGGCGATGAAGCTGTGGCTGTTCGGACGCGGAGCCCTGATCGCCGTCTGGACCCAGACGCTCGATCGCGGCAAGGCGCCGCCGCCCAGACCGGCATTGTGGACGCGGGTCTAGCGCCGCCGCAGCTCCGGTAGCCGCCACCACGGCGTTGTCGGGGACAGGTGGTGCTCGTGGTGCAGACCGAAGTGGAAACTGGTCAGCAGTGACGCGATCCAGGGCATCGGGATGGTCCGCGCATTGTGGCGGTCGGCGAACGGTTCGGCGGTCGGGTCATGCCTGTGCGGCAACCAGGTGCCGAAGAAGAACAACTGTATCGCGCTGAGGATCGCCGGGAGCGCCCAGAACAGGATCAGGTTGGCGACACGGGCGCCGATCAGCAGATAGGCGACCAGCACCGCGGTCACGACGGCGAACTCGCGCCAGCCGAAATAGCGGGTGAAGAAGCCGTAGAACCACGGGCCGAAAGCCTCGGGCCGGGCGGCATGGAAGTCGGGGTCCTCGGCCTGGCCCGGCGTCCGATGGTGCTGGTGATGGCTACCGTTCAGCTTGCGGTACGAGAAGGCGGCATAGGCGCCGACACAGAACTGGCCCACGACCGCGTTCAGGCGCGGACGGCCGGGCGCCAGCGAGCCGTGCATGGCGTCGTGGGCGACGATGAACATGCCCGCGCCGAGCCAGCTCTGGGTCAGGATGATCAGCGGCGCTACGGCGACGACCGGCCAGGTCAGCGGCTGGAAGAAGACGCCCCAGATGTGCAGCGTCAGCCAGCCGCCGACGATCAGAGCGGCGAGGGACAGTCCGATCACGGTCTGGCGAGCGGCGGTCACTCCGTGGCCTGGGCGGCGCGTGCGGCGCGGCGGGCCTTGAGGATGGCGCTAAGGCGGTGAGGGTCGAGGGCGAAGACAAAGCCGAACGAGACGGCGCCCTCGCGGGTCTGGACGGCGTGATGCAGCTTGTGCGCCTGGACCAGACGGCGGGCGTAGCCGTTCCTCGGCATCCAGTGGAACGGCCAGCGCTGGTGCACCAGACCGTCGTGAACGAAGGCGTAGACGGCGCCGTACAGGGTCACCCCCAGGGCGATGGCCCGGACCCACCAAAGGCCGGTCAGCCAGGCGATGACGAACAGGCTCGTCCCGACGACGGCGCCGACGACGCCATAGAGATCGTTCTTCTCGAAGGTCTTGTGGTGCGGCTCGTGGTGATCACGGTGCCAGCCCCACCCCAGCGGACCGTGCATGACGTAGCGATGCGTCCACCAGGCCACGCCCTCCATCAGGAAGAAGACGGCCAGGGTCAGCAGGGTGAACCACATGGGGAGCATAGGCGTAAGACTACGCCTGCGCGGGCGCTGTTCCAACCGTGGCCTCGTGCCGCTGGAGCCTGATCGGTTGAGGAGGAATCGCTACGCGATTCCGCCGATGCGGTGAATCAGGTTCCAGATATGAGCGAGAGCATGATTCACGCCTTCGACAGAACCGCGAAGCGGTTCTGTCTCAAACGATCATGCTCTAAGCAGACAGCATGACCGACGACGCGATCCGAGACCGCAAGGACCAGCATCTGGACGTCGTCCTTGCGGGCGGAGGCCGGCATGCGCGGGACGCGGGCTTCGACGCGATCCGCTTCGTGCACGAGGCTCTGCCGGATCTGGACCACGCCAAGATCGACCTCGGCGCCGATTTCCTGGGGCGACGGCTGAAGGCGCCGCTGCTGATCAGCTCGATGACCGGCGGACCCGCGCGGGCCGGGGCGATCAACGCCCATCTGGCCGAGGCGGCGCAGGCGCTCGGTATCGCCATGGCGGTTGGCTCGCAGCGGGCGGCGCTGGAGGGCAGCGGTGGCGGCGGTCTGGATCAATCCCTGCGCCGTCGCGCGCCGGATACGCCGATTCTGGCCAATATCGGCGCGGCCCAGCTGACCCGGGGGTTCGGTGTAGACGAGGCGCGCCGGGTGATCGAGATGATCGGCGCCGACGCGCTGATCGTACACCTGAATTCACTCCAGGAAACCTGTCAGCCCGAGGGCGACCGCGACTGGTGGGGCGTGGGCGCGGCATTGGAGGCGCTGGTGCGGCGGCTGGAGGCGCCGGTGGTGGTCAAGGAGACGGGGGCGGGCCTGTCTGCCGCGACCGCGCGGCGGCTGTCCGACATGGGCGTCGCGGCGCTGGATGTCGCCGGGGCGGGCGGTGCCAACTGGGGGCTGATCGAAGGGGAACGCGCCACCGACCCCGCCGACAAGACCCACGCCCTTGCGTTCGCCGACTGGGGCATTCCGACCGCCGTGGCGATCGCCCAGGTTCGCGCCGCCTGTCCGGACATCGTCCTCATCGGATCGGGCGGCGTCCGGGACGGCCTCGATGCGGCAAAGGCCATCCGGCTGGGCGCCGACCTCGTGGGTCAGGCGGCGGGCGTGCTACAGGCCGCGACGGTCTCGGCCGACGCGGTGGTCGAGCATTTCCAGGTCGTCATCCGCCAACTGCGCACGGCGTGCTTCTGCACAGGGTCGGCCAACCTTCATGACCTGCGGCGGGCGCCGCTTCTGTAGAGGCCCCGGCGCCGATCAGCGTGAGATTGCCCGGCTCAACACGTCCAGGTCGGATCGAGAATCGTGTAGCATCCGGAGGTCATCGGAGCCGAGTCGTTGAGCGTTCATCCCTTTCCAAGCGCGCCGGTCGCCGTGCCTCGATCTGAAGGCGCGCCCGTTCGGCGGCCGGACCGGGTCGAGGTGGTGCTTGTCGCCGGGCTTGTGCTGACCACTGCGGCGCAATTCGCCCTTTGCGCCTGGTTCTGGCTGGCCTAGGCGGCTACTCCGGCCAGACGCCGACCTCGTCGGGCCAGACCTTGCGGTTGGGCGAGCCCTGGTAGACCCAGTCCAGGGTGCGGGCCAGAGACCGGGCCCCGAACCGCTGGGCCGGCAATGCGGCGGGCAGACCGTGCATGGCGCGCGCCCAGTCCGGCAACAGGTCCGCGCCGGCGGCCATGACCAGACCGGCAGCGACGCCCTCGGCCGGGCCGCCGATCCTCTGACCCATGACGAGCGCGGCGACCTCGCGCGTGCGGGCGTCGGCCTTCAACTGCGGCCGCATCGACTGGATCAGCGCCTTGGCCGAGGCGCGATCGCGAGGCACGGGGTCGGCGCCGAGGGCCAGACCGATGCGCGCCATCTCGTCGAAATAGGCGTCCTGGTCCGCGGCCGACATGTCCGGATCGCCATAGCGGACCCAGGCGTCGAGGAAGCTCGAGATCTCCGTCACATGGACCCAGGCCAGCAGGGCCCGGTCGTCGACGCGATAGGGTGTTCCGTCGGGCAGGGTCCCGCCGAGCTTGCGATGGATGCCCTTGACCCGGTGGATGGCCGCCTGACCGGCTGAGGCATGGTCAAAGGTCGTGACGGCGATGAACTTGGCCGTCCGCCGCAGGCGGCCGTGCATGTCGGCGCGGAAGTCTGAGTGATCCCAGACGCCCGCCAGCACCGCCGGATGCAGCATCTGCAGCAGCAGGCCCGACACCCCGCCGATCATCATGGTGATGATGTCGCCGTTGACCCGCCAGGCCACGGCGTCGGTCGGGAACAGGGCGTCGGCGCGGCGCAGGGCCGGCCGCTCGCCGCGCTCATAGTCGTTGAACAGCTCATTGATCCGGCGCCGGATCGCGATCTTGACCGGATCCAGCATTGATCAGGCCGCGTCCCGCCAGGCTTCCAGCGCGCGCAGGGCCCGGATGCTCATCAGCCGCTTCTTGGCCCGGCCGCGTTCCTTCATCGGGATCTTGACCCCGGCCTCGTCGATCTTGGGCGCCTCGAGCGGGGGCAGAAGTCCATAGTTGATATTCATCGGCTGGAACTTCGAGCCCGCCAGATGGCCGCCGGTGATGTGTTCGACCAGGGCGCCGAGGGCGGTATGCGCCTCGGGCGCATCCAGCGACTTGCCCAACCGTTCGGCGGCGGCGAGACGACCGGCCAGCAGGCCCGTCGCGGCGCTCTCGACATAGCCTTCCACGCCCGTGACCTGACCGGCGAAGCGCAGGCGCGGCATCGACTTCATCCGCAATTGGCGGTCCAGCAACTGCGGGCTGTTCAGATAGGTGTTGCGGTGCAGGCCGCCGAGGCGCGCGAACTGGGCGTTCTGCAGGCCCGGGATCATGCGGAAGGTCTCGGCCTGGGCGCCGTGCTTCAGCTTGGTCTGGAAGCCGACGATGTTGAACAATGTGCCGAGCGCATTGTCCTGACGCAGCTGGACGATGGCGTGGGCCTTGACCAGAGGATCGCGCGGGTTGGTCAGGCCGACCGGCTTCATCGGGCCGTGGCGCAGGGTCTCGCGGCCGCGTTCGGCCATGACCTCGATGGGCAGACAGCCGTCGAAATAAGGGACATTCTCCCATTCCTTGAACTCGGCCTTGGGGCCGTCGATCAGGGCGTCGACGAAGGCCTCGTACTGTTCCTTGTTCATCGGGCAGTTGACGTAGGCGGCGGCGTCTCCGCCCGGGCCCTCCTTGTCGTAGCGCGACTGACGCCAGGCGATGTCGAAGTCGATCGACTCGGCGTGGACGATGGGGGCGATGGCGTCGAAGAAGCTGAGGCTCTCCTCGCCGGTCAGTTTCAGGATGGCCTCGGCCAGGGCCGGGGAGGTCAGGGGGCCGGTGGCGACGATGACGCTGTCCCACTCTTCGGGCGGCAGGCCGGCGATCTCCTCGCGCTGGATCGTGACCAGCGGATGGGCCTCCAACTTGGCGGTCACGGCCTGGGAGAATCCGTCGCGGTCGACGGCCAGGGCGCCGCCGGCGGGTACCTGATGCGCATCGCCGCAGGACATGATGATCGAACCGAGCGCCCGCATCTCGGCGTGCAGCAGGCCCACGGCGTTGTGCTCCCAGTCGTCGGAGCGGAAGGAGTTTGAGCACACCAGTTCGGCCAGACCGTCGGTATGGTGGGCGTCCGTCTTGACGCCCGGCACGCCGCGCATTTCGTGCAGGACGACGGGGACGCCCGCCGAGGCGATCTGCCAGGCGGCTTCGGATCCGGCGAGGCCGCCGCCGATCACGTGAATGGGGGAGAGGTCGGTCATGCGGCTTCTTAGACACGGGAATGGTGTTCGTCAGCAGGCGTCTGGTCGGCTTGTGGTATCGCTCGCTATGATCGGCCGAACGCTCGGCGAGGGGGCTTGATGAGCAACAAGGATGTCGGAGGCCGGCGCCTGAACCTTCAGGCCGCGCTGGGGACGACGGTGCGCGCTCTGCCTCGGCTGTGGTCGGGTGCGGCCGGGGCGTTGGGTCTGTGTGCGGTGCTCTGGTTGCTGCCTGTCGTCTGGCCCATCGAGGGTTGGATGCGGTGGGCATGGGCGCTGGCGGCCGGGGCCTCCGCCCTGGTCGCGGTCGGAGCATTGGCCCGGCTGTCGATCCGTGACGACGTGACCGAGGCGCGTGCGCTGGGTCTGGGGCCGCTGGGTCTGCAGGCGAAGCCGCCCGAGGCGCGTCTGGTCGGCGCCCTGCTGCTGTGTCTGCTGTTCCTGTCCATGATCGTCTCGATCCTGGCCCTGGTCGTCCTGGCGATCTTCGGCATGGCGGAGTTGAACGTCCCGGCCATCCAGGCCCGCGACTGGGCCGCCGTGGGCGCGCCGTGGAAGCTCGGCGTACTGACGGTGCTCGCCGCCGGGGCGGTGGCCATCCCGCTGCTGCTCCTCGTGCGGCTGTCGCTGTTCGTGCCCGCCACCCTGGGGCGCCGCCAGATGGTCTCGCTGAACTCGATGGGCATCGCCTACGGCAGCTTCTGGCCGCTGCTGGCAGGGCTGATCGCGACGGCCCTGCCCAAGATCGTGCTGCTGACGCTGATCGGGACCGGGATGCTGACCGGCGTGGCGGGTCAGGTCGTTTGGGTCGTGGGCCTGGTGGGGCTGCAACTGCCGCTGACGATCGGCTTCCTCGGCGCCGCCTATCGACAGTTGGAATACTGGTCGCCCGACGAGCCGAAGTGATGGAGATGACGCGATGAAGCCGGGCTTTTCATTCAACGACGCCGTCGGCGCGCCGTTCGCGCTGCTGCGCCGGCGGCCGCTGAGCCTGTTCGTCTGGGGCCTGATAATGGCGGCGCTGGTCGCGGCCTTTTACGGCCTGATGATCCCCGCCCTGGGCTCGATGATCGGCGCTCCTGACAGAGAGGCGGCGTTCGACACCTATCTGACGGAGTCGATCCGGCTGCAGGCGACGGTCAACGGCATGAACATCGCCATGTACCTGGTCATGCTGCTGACCTGGACGGCGGCGGCCCGTGCCACCCTCTCGCCGGACCGTGGCGATCCGTTCCTGTTCCTGCGTCTGGGCATGGACGAGGTCCGGGTCGCCGTGACGCTGATTGCGGTCTTCTTCATCTGGTACATCGTCCTGATCGTCATGGTTCTGATCGGGGTCGGCATCGGCCTGGCGCTGTGGAGCCAGGGCCATGCCACGGATATCGGCGTGCTCATCGCCTATGGCCTGCTGGTGTTCGCACTGTCGGTCTGGGGGTGGTTGAGGGTGTCGCTGATCGCGCCGGCCAGCCTGATCCTGAAGCGGTTCGCCTTCACGGAGGGCTGGATGATCGCGCGGGGCCAGATGCGGAAGCTGCTGGGCCTGAACCTGGTGATCTGGATCATCTACATGATCAGCACGATCCTGATCTACGCCGCGGTCGGCGCGATCCTGGCGGCCGGGTTCTTCGGTCAGGGCCTGGTCTGGCCGCACGATATCGACAGTGTCGCGGACCTGGAGCCTTTGCTCCGGCCGATGCTGCTACCGGCGCTGGGGACCGTGATTCCGATGTCGCTCGGGTTCGGCTGGGTAATGGCCCTGTATGCCGCCCCCGGCGTGGTGGCTGCGCGCCAACTTCTGGACGGCATTCCCGCGCCGGCCCCGATCGTCGAAGACGCGCCGCCCGTCGATACGCTACAACCATCCCAATAGGGATTCACGGAGGGAATCGATGACCTTTTCAGCGACCGAGGCAGCCTTCGAAGGCTTTCGCGTGGTGCGCCGCCATCCGCTGGCGATTGTGTTCTGGAGTCTGGCCTATCTGATCTTCTTCGCCGCCTTCTTCGGGTTGTTCGGCGGCTCGCTGGCGACCCTGATGTCGACGACCGAGAGCCTCGAGGGCGCGCAGCCCAGCGCGCAGGAGCTGGAAGCCCTGGGCCAGACCTATCTGGGCTTCATGGCCCTCGCCCTGCCGCTTGGGCTCGTGATCGGCGCCGTGCTGAACGCCGCCGTCGCGCGCGCGGTCCTGTTTCCCGCCGAGAAGGGCTTCGGCTACATGCGCCTGGGTGGCGATGAGTTGCGGGTGCTCGCCGTCTCGGTGATCCTGGGCATCGTCTTCTTCGCCGTCTCCATCGTCCTGTTCGGGGTCGTGGGAGTGCTGGCCGGACTGGCCGCGCAGGCCAATGCAGGCGTCGGCATCCTCGTCGGAGTCCTGGTCGGCCTCGGCGCCTGCGTTGTCCTCTTCTGGCTGGCGATCCGCCTCAGCATGGCCATCCCTCTGACCGTAGCCGAAAAGCGGATCGCGCCGTTCGCATCCTTCGCCATGACCAAGGGCCACACCTTGCCGCTGCTGGGCATGGCGGTCATCGCCTTCATCATGTCGATCCTTGTCACCCTGCTGGGCACGATCATCGCCCTGCCCATCACGCTGGCGACCGGCGGTATTCAGCAACTGGCGACGATGGACGGCCAATCGACGGCGCAGATCCTGCAGGCCGCCGGAGCCGGTCTGATCGGCTGGGGTGTGGTCAACGCCATCTTTTCTGCGCTCCAGATCGCGGTGGTCTATGCGCCGTTTTCGGCCGCCTATCGTGACCTGAAGGGTCTGCCGCAGGACTAGGCCTTCTGTCGCAAGGGTAACTTGGCGCGGTGCGACCGGGCGGATAGCGTCACGGAAACAGGGCGGGGGACCCGAGATGGCCGGAATTGAACTCTACGCGCCGAGGCTGGCGCGTCATCGACGCACATGGAGCGTGGCCGCGGTGGTTCTCGCCGCAGTCTTCCTGATTGGCGGGCCGCTGATCGCTGTCCTGATCGCCAAGCTCACGGGGCTGAATTCCCGGATGGGGTGGTCCAGCGAGCTCTATCAGCTGGTCGTCTTCTTCGGCCTGACGGCGGCGCTACTGATCGCCTGGGTCGTCCTGTTCGAGCGGCGGCCGCTGTCGACCATCGGCTTCAACCAGCATGGCCTGAAGCGCTTCCTGCGCGGCTATGCGATCGGGTTGGGTTTCCTGCTGGCGACGATCGCCGTGATCTGGGTTGCCGGCGGCTATCGCATCGAAAGCGGCGGCGTGTTCGCCAAGGCCGGCGCGGTCGCGGCGCTCCTGCCCATCGGCGCCCTGTTGCTGGGTTTTATCGTCCAGGGCTCGGCCGAGGAGATCGTGTTCCGGGGCTGGCTGATGCAGCTGATCGCCTCGCGCCACGGCCTGGTCATCGCCCTGATCGTCAACGCCGTCCTGTTCGGCCTGGCCCATGCCGGCAACACGGACCCGACGCCGGAGCTGGCGCTGGGCGTCGTGAACACCGTCCTGTTCGGCACCTTCATCGGCCTCTATGCGGCGCGCGAGGGCTCGCTATGGGGCGTGTGCGGCTGGCACGCGGCCTGGAACTGGTTGCTGGGTCTGGGTTTCGGGCTGGAGGTATCGGGTCACGTCCTCGACGTCACCCCCCTGTTCGTCGACCTGACAGCGACCGCGGGGGCGCCCTGGTGGCTGACCGGCGCGACCTTCGGACCCGAGGCCAGCGTGGTGACGACGGCGGTGCTGCTTGCGGGTGTGATCGTGCTGATGGTGCGCGGCCGGACTAGGGAGCATGGTGTGGAAACGGCGGCAGGCGCGGGGCTGCAGGCTTGAAGATCCAGCCGCCGGACCGGACCTTGGCCGGGGTCTCCTGAGGGGCTGTCCATGATATCCGCGGGCAAGGAGTCGGGGTTCCGAGGCCGCAGAGCAGTCCGGGTCGCCGGGCGGATCTTCGCCATGGTGGCTACCGGCCTGTTGCTGCGCGGCGCGGCCGGGCCGGAACCCCTGTGGTGGCTGGCCTGGACGGCGCCGGCGCTGTTGTTGTGGCTGGCGCTGAAGTCCAGCGCCGCCGACGCGCGGTGGATGACCTTTGGCGCGGCCCTGATCGGCGCCGGGGCGAACCTGCACAATTTCACCATCGTCACCCGGTCGCCGCAGCTGGCGATCGTGCTGGTGACCGGGATCGCCCTGTTGTGGACGCTCGCGGCCGGGGCGACCCGTCGCGCCGTCCTGTTGCGCCGCAGCGCCTGGGCGCTTTTTACTTATCCTGCCGCTTGGGCGGCCATCCATACCGTCATGGCGGCTCTGGCGCCGGACGGGGACTGGGGCCTGATCGGTTATTCGCAGGGGGACCACCCCTTGGTCCTGCAGATCGCGGCCATCGGAGGCGTCGCGGCCGTCGCCTTCCTGGTCTCCTTGCCCGCCGCGGCCGTGGCGACGGCCTTCACGCTCGCGGACTCGGGCGACGGCTTGTGGCGCGGGCGGATGGCCTACGCAGCGGCCGCGGTTCTGGGTCTTGCGGCGACGGGCTACGGCGTTGTCCGGCTGGCGCAACCCGTGACGGGCCAAACCGTCGTCTTCGGGCTGATGGCGGTCGACGCCGACATCGGACCACGGGCGACCGCGACCTATGTCGCACTCATCCGGAAACGGTATTTGACCGGTGTTGAAACGCTGGCGAAGGCCGGCGCCGAGGTCATCGTCCTGCCCGAGAAGATCGCGGTCGGGGATCCGGGACAGATCGGCCTATGGCGCGCCGCCCTGGCCGGGGCCGCCCGGGATCAGGGCGTCTGGCTGGAGGCCGGCCTGGCGATCACCCATCCCGACGGTATCCGCAATATGGCCTATCTCTACGCCCCCGACGGACGGGAGGTGGCAGCCTATCGCAAGCAGTTCATGGCTCCTCCAGAGCGGGTTGAAGGATACAGCGCCGGTACTGACTATGCGGTCACTCCGGTCGGCGGCGCGCGCTACGGCCTGGCCATCTGCAAGGACATGCATTTCGCCCGTCTGGCGCGGGCCTACGGCCAGCGGGATGCGGCCGTCATGCTGGTGCCGGCCTGGGACTTTGGCCACATCGACCAGTGGATGGGGGCCCGCATGACGGCGATGCGGGGCGTCGAACAGGGCTTTGCCGTGGTGCGGACCAGCAAGGAGGGTCTGTTGTCCGTCAGCGATCCCCACGGGCGTATCGTGGCCGAGGCCGAGAGTGCCGCCGGGGCAGGGCAGAGCCTGCTGGCGACGCTGGCCGTCGAGCCGCGTCGTCCCACCCTCTACGGCCAGATCGGTGACCTGTTCGGATGGTTGTGCCTCGCGTTCGTGGCGGGCATGATTTTGCCGTGGCCGCGACGCACCCGATCCCGGACCGTCTAGGCTCGCGTCTTCACTCGTACCGGCTTTGCGGCCGAAGCCGTGGGATCGCCCGACAGGGCCGTGACCCGCGCCTTGCGGCGGGTCTCGTGCCGGTCCAGCACCTCCTTGAGGTATTTGCCGGTCCAGCTCGCCTCGTTGGCCGCGACCTGTTCGGGGGTGCCGACCGCGACGATCTCGCCGCCGCCGTCGCCGCCCTCGGGCCCGAAGTCGAGCAGGTAGTCGGCGATCTTGATGACATCGAGATTGTGTTCGATCACCACGATCGTGTTGCCGGCCTCGACCAGTTCCTGGAGCACCTCCAGCAGTTTGCGGATGTCTTCGAAATGCAGGCCTGTGGTGGGTTCATCGAGGATGTAGAGGGTCTTGCCGGTCGCCCGTTTCGACAGCTCCTTGGACAGCTTGACCCGCTGGGCCTCGCCGCCCGACAGGGTCGTTGCCGACTGTCCGACTTGGACGTAGCCGAGGCCGACGCGTGACAGGGTCAGCATCTTGTCGCGGATCGGCGGCACGGCCTTGAAGAACTGGCCGGCCTCCTCGACCGTCATGTCCAGCACGTCGGATATGCTCTTGCCCTTGAAGACGATTTCCAGGGTCTCTCGGTTGTAGCGCCTGCCCTTGCAGACGTCGCAGGTGACGTAGACGTCGGGCAGGAAATGCATCTCGATCTTGATCAGCCCGTCGCCCTGACAGGCCTCGCAGCGCCCGCCCTTGACGTTGAAGCTGAACCGCCCGGGCCCATAGCCGCGCGCCTTGGATTCCGGCAGGCCGGCGTACCAGTCGCGGATCGGCCCGAAGGCGCCGGTGTATGTGGCCGGGTTCGAGCGCGGGGTGCGGCCGATCGGCGACTGGTCGATGTCGATGACCTTGTCGAAATGCTCCAGCCCCTCGATCCGGTCGAAGGGAGCCGGGGCGTCGGAGGCGTTGTGAAGCCGGCGCGCGGCGGCCTTGTAGAGGGTCTCGATCGTAAAGGTCGACTTGCCGCCGCCCGACACCCCGGTGACGCAGGTGAACAGGCCCACGGGGATTTCGCCCGTGACCGCTTTCAGATTGTTGCCGGTCGCGCCCGAGATCCTGAGCATCTTCTTGCGGTCGACCGGGCGGCGGCCTTGCGGCGGCAGTTCGATCTCACGCTCGCCGGTCAGGTATTTGCCGGTCAGGGACTTCGGATTGGCCATGACCTCATCGGGCGTGCCCTCGGCGCAGATCTCGCCGCCGTGGACGCCGGCGGCCGGACCCATGTCGATGACATAGTCGGCGGTCATGATCGCCTCCTCGTCGTGTTCGACGACGAGGACGGAGTTGCCGAGATCGCGCAGGCCGCGAAGGCTCTCCAGCAGACGGCTGTTGTCGCGCTGGTGCAGGCCGATCGACGGCTCGTCCAGCACGTACAGCACGCCGGTCAGGCCCGAACCGATCTGGGAGGCCAGGCGGATGCGCTGGCTCTCGCCGCCGGACAGGGTGCCGGACGACCGCGACAGGCTGAGATAGTCGAGGCCGACATTGTTCAGGAAGCGCAGCCGGTCGCTGATTTCTTTCAGGATGCGGCGGCCGATCTCCATCTGCTTGTCGGTCAGCTGGTCGGGCAGGGCGCTGACCCAGTCGTAGGCCTTCCTGATCGACAGCATGGAGATCTCGGCGATGTCGTTGCCGGCGATCTTCACCGCCAGGGCCTCGGGCTTCAGACGCTTGCCGCCGCAGGCGTCGCACGGGGTCTCGGACTGGAACCGGCCCAGCTCCTCGCGCACCCAGGCGCTGTCGGTCTCGCGCCAGCGGCGGTCGAGGTTGGGCACGACCCCCTCGAACGGCTTGGAGACCTCGTATTTCCGGGCGTTGTCGTCATAGACGAACTTGATCTTCTCCGAGCCCGTGCCGTTCAGGATCACGGACTGGGCCTTCTCGGGCAACTCGCGCCACGGCTTGTCCATCGAGAAGCCGTAGTGGAGCGCCAGCGCCTGCAGGGTCTGGGTGTAGAGCGGCGACGGGCCGCGCGACCACGGGGCGACCGCGCCCTTGTGCAGGGTCTTGTCGCGGTCCGGGATGACCAGGTCGGCGTCGAAGGCCAGCTTGACCCCCAGGCCGTCGCAGACCGGACAGGCGCCGAACGGATTGTTGAACGAGAACAGCCGCGGCTCGATCTCGGCGATGGTAAAGCCGGAGACGGGGCAGGCGAACTTCTCGGAGAAGGTGATCCGGCGCGGTTCCTGGCCTTCCTCGGCATTGGCCCATTCGGCTACGGCGATGCCGTCGGCCAGGCCCAGGGCGGTCTGCAGACTGTCGGCGTAGCGCGCCTCAAGGCCCGCCTTGGTGACGATCCGGTCCACGACGATGTCGATGTCGTGCTTAAACTTCTTGTCGAGCGTCGGCGCGTCCTCGATGGCGTAGAAGGCCCCGTCGATCTTCAGGCGCTGGAAGCCCGAGCGCTGCCACTCGGCCATCTCCTTTTTGTATTCGCCTTTACGACCCCTGATGACCGGGGCCAGCAGCAGCAGCCGCTCGCCCTCGGGCAGGGCGCCCAGTTTGTCGACCATCATGGAGATGGTCTGGCTCTCGATCGGCAGGCCGGTCGCGGGCGAGTAGGGCACGCCGACGCGCGCCCACAGCAGACGCATATAGTCGTGGATCTCGGTCACCGTACCGACGGTCGAGCGCGGGTTCTTCGACGTCGTCTTCTGTTCGATCGAGATCGCCGGCGACAGGCCCTCGATCAGGTCGACGTCCGGCTTGCCCATCAGCTCCAGGAACTGGCGGGCGTAGGCGCTCAGGCTCTCGACATAGCGGCGCTGGCCCTCGGCATAGATGGTGTCGAAGGCGAGCGAGGATTTGCCTGACCCCGACAGGCCGGTCATGACGACCAGCTTCTCGCGCGGGATGTCGACGTCCACGCCCTTGAGATTGTGCTCGCGGGCGCCGCGCACGCGGATGAAGTTATGCTTTTCGGTCATGCTGCCAGGAAACGGGGGCCGGGAACGCGGGAGCGCCGGACGAGGTCCGGTGCGACAACGCTATATGGGAACTGATCCGGGGATATCAGCAAGAACAATATGGGAACATCAAGGCGCTGCCGCCAGATGCTGTCACCCAGCAGCGCGGCGCCGGTGTTCTGGGTGACGACGCAGGGGACGTCCTCGACACCGCCGGTGGACCAGTCGTCTGCGCCTGACCTGTCACGCTTCGCGGCGTTCTGTCAGCCCCAGCCGGAAACGGCGCCCACGCGTCGGACAGAGGCGGCCGGCTCGCCATAGGCCAGCACGGTGCGCGGCTCGGCCTCCGCCTTGCCGAACAGCCAGCCCTGGCCCTGATCCACACCGACCTCGCGCAGGATTTCCGCCACGTCCTCGGTCTCGATCATCTCGGCGATGGTCTCAACCTTGAGCGAACGGCAGAGTTCGACGAGATGGCTGATCAGAGTCCGCGCGCGTGGGTCGGTTTCCAGCCCACTGACGAAGGTCCCGTCGATCTTGACCGTATCGACCGACAGGCGGCGGAGGTAGTCATAGGAGGCCGCGCCTGCTCCGAAATCGTCGATGCAGACCTTGATGCCGGCAGCGCGGAGTCCGCCCAGGCGACGGTTGGCGGCATCGAGGTCCGACAGGGCGGCGGATTCCGTGACCTCGACGATCAGGCGCTTGCGCTCTTCCGGCCTCGACGCGGTCATTCGTAGCAGAGCCTGCACATAGTGGTCGTCGGCCAGCGAGGCGCCTGAGACATTGATGGCGAATTTCAGCAGCCCCGCGCCCTTCTGGCGCAACCGGCTCAAGGCCTTTTCGGCCACCGCGATGTCGAAGTTGTCGATCAGAGCCATTTCCTCGGCCATGCGGATGGCGCCCGCCGGGCTGTCCGTGCCCTTGAAGCGGGACAGGGCCTCAAAATGGTGAACGGCGCCGGTCTTTAGATCGACGATCGGCTGGTAGTGCAGCTCGAACCGTCGTTCCTGGACCATGACCTGGAAGGCGTGGGCGTCGTTCAGGGTCTGCGACAGGGCGGCGGTGAAGCTGAGCTCCGGCTGGGCGGCCCCGCCGTCCTTCAGGCAGCCTTCTACCGCGACGCGCAGGGCCCGAAGCGCGCTGAGCGATTCACCGCCGGCGGTCAGGTCAGTCTGCATGGATCGCGCCGACAGCGCGAAGCCTTCGCTGCGGCCGATCTCTTCCATTTCTCCGGCCAGATCGGCTTCTTCGCTGCGGTCCCGAACCAGGGCGAAACGTTCGGGGCCGAGCTTGCCGGCCGTGCTGCCGTCAACAGAGGCGGCCTGCAGGGCGGCCTCGACGCGGGCGTTCAGCCGATCGCCGGCCTCGCCGGTCCCCTGGGCGGCGGCCAGCCCCTCGACATTGAGGAAGGCGAGGGCCAGTTCGCGCGGCTCGGCGGGCGGCGCCAAGACTTCGCGGGCGCGGTTCAGGAAGGCCTCCGGGGCCAGCGCCGGTGCGGCGGCCGGATCATGCAGGCGGTAAGCTGGGCCTTCCCAGGTCACCGAACAGGAGACGTTGGGCGCCAGATCCGGCAGCAGGAAGAACCGCGCCGTCGCTCGCCGCATCCGGCCTGTGCCGGCGAGGAAGAGCATCTCGATCGGCACCGAGCGCTCGCCGGGACGCAAGGCCTTGAGCAGAGTCTTCAGCGGTTCCACGCTCGCCGGCGCCACCCTGTGCGACAGGACAATGCCGCAGAAGCTTTCGGCCGAAAGGTCGATCGACGGCCCCGATCCAAGCCCGAACACGGTCGAGCCCTTGGCGTCGAGCTCTAGCAGCAGGTCGGAGGCCGCGAAGGCGAAACCCAGAAGGCGCGTGCGGATCGTCATTTGATCACTCTGGGCACGGACTCCTTAAACTTCGCCTCAGAGTTATCTTTAACGGCGCGTAGCGGTTCAGGCCGTTCGGTTCAGGGTCACGGCGCGGCTGTCGCCGCCGTTGGCCTTGCCGGACGCGCCGTAGCCGGTTCCCATGGCTCGCGCGCCTGCGACCTCCTGGGCGATGGTGCGGACCAGGCCTTCCGAGATCGTGCGCGCCGCCTCGACCGTGCGGCCGTGGATGGCGAGCACCGCCTCGAACGCCTCCGTCGCCTTGATCAGGGCCATGCGTTCGCTCGCCGGCGCGGAGGCCAGGATCGCCTTGTTGGCCTTGAGGTGCCCGGATTCCTTGCGATACTGGTTGGCCAGCTCCTGGGTCTCGGCCAGACCTGCCGTGACATCGGCCGCGCGACGGGTGGCGAAGGCGTCGGTCTCCTGCTCGAGCCGGGCGGTCAATCGGTCGGTCAGCGCCGTGAGTCTGCGCAGATAGGCCGTGGCGGTGGTCGGATCGTGGCTCATGCGACCGCTCCGGGCTGGGCCTGGGTCTGTTCGGTCTGCATGCGGATCATCTCGGACACGACGGTGTCGGCCAGGCCTATGCCTCCGGCGCGGACGGTCTGTTTGGCCATTTCGTCGATCATGAAGCTGCGCCAGGTGCCCTCGGCCTCGCCGCCGCCGAACGGGCCGTTGGTGTCGATACCCTCGAACATCGGCTTGAGCATCTGCGACAGGAAGGAGGCCTCGAACTTCTCGGCCGTCTCGCGCATGCGCGGCGTTTCCGCAGTCGGTGCGGCCATTGCCGAGGTCAGCAGGGAGGGGGAGACGGCCAGGTCACTCATCACAGAACCTCGATGTCGGCCTGCAGGGCGCCCGCCGCCTTGATGGCCTGAAGGATGGAGATCATGTCGCGGGGCGAGACGCCGAGCGCGTTCAGCCCGTTGACCAGGGTCGACAGCGAGGTCGCGCCGTTCACCAGCCGGATCTCGCGGCCCAGTTCTTCCTCGACCGTGACATCGGACTGCGGGACGACCGTGGTCTCGCCCTGGCTGAAGGGGGCCGGCTGGCTGACCTGCGGATTTTCCTGGACCGAGATGGTCAGGTTGCCCTGGGCGATGGCGACGGTGGAGATGCGGACGTTCTCGCCCATGACGATCACGCCGTTGACCTCGTCGATGATCACCCGGGCCGGGGTGTCGACCGCGACCGGCATGTTCTCGACGCGGCTGATGAAGGCGGCCATGCCGAGTTGGGCGGGCGCACGCAGGGCGACGACGGAGCCATTCTCGGCCAGGGCGGTCGAAGGGTAGGTGGCGTTGATGGCGGCGGCCACGCGCTGGGCCGTCGTGAAGTCGGGATTGCGCAGGGTCAGGCGCACTTCGGTGAGACTGTCGAGCTGGAAGCCGGTTTCGCGTTCGACCGTGGCGCCCGAGGCGATGCGGCCGGCGGTCGGCACGCCGCGTGTCACCGACGAGCCCGAACCGCCCGAGCCCGACACTGCACCGGTCTGCACCGAGCCCTGACCCACGGCATAGACCTGGCTGTCAGCCCCCTGGAGGCTGGTAACCAGAAGCGTGCCGCCGAGCAGGCTCTTGGCGTCGCACAGGCTGGAGACCGAGATATCCACCCGCGAGCCGGGCGTGGCGAAGGGCGGCAGTTCGGCCGTCACCATGACGGCCGCCAGGTTCTTGGAGTTTGCGTTGGTCCCGCGAATATTGACGCCAAGGCGCTCGGTCATGCCTTCCAGCGACTGGCGGGTGAAGGGGCAGTTGCGCAGGCTGTCGCCCGTGCCGTTCAGGCCGACGACGAGTCCGTAGCCGACCAGTTGGTTGGTCCGGACGCCCTCGATCGAGGCGATGTCCTTGATCCGCGACTGGGCCGACGCAGGGGCGGCCATCACGGCGCCGAGGGCGAAGGGGATCAGGAAGGCGGTGAGAAACTTTTGCACTGGCCGGCTTTCCACGAGGGTTCGGGGATAGGCGTTGCGAAGATCGTGCCGCGAAGAAAGCCGTTTTAAATCAACGAATCTGTCTGGCCGACGCCCGCCTGGCCCGGCAAATCCTGCCTTGCCGTTAACCAAACAGTGACGGTCGCCCGACGATGGTGCGGAATGTCCCGGAGTCTCCGCTCATGAAGGTCAACGGCCCGTCCGGCGCCGCCCCAACCGGCGGCCAGCGTCCGGTGCGCTCGGCCGGCGGCTTTTCCATGCCCCAGGCGTCAGGCGCGGCCCCGGTCAGTGCGTCGCAGGCGGCGGTTCCGGCGTCCGCGGTCGCCGATCTCTCGGCCCTGATGGCGCTTCAGGGCGTCGAAACGGCGACGGAGCGCCGTCGTCGCGCCATCCGTCGCGGCGGGACCCTGCTGGACCGGCTCGACGAGTTGAAGATCGCCATGCTGTCGGGTGAGGCCGGGGAAGGCGCGCTCGAACGCCTGGGGCGGACCCTGCGCGAGGAACGTCCGGAGGACGAGGACGCGGGCCTGACAGGCCTGCTCGAACAGATCGACCTGCGCGCTGCAGTTGAGCTGGCCAAGGCCGAAGTTCGCCGCAATGCAGCATAAACTGCGGAAAACGGGCCCTATTCCCCTGTTCCGGGGACAAGGTGAGGACGGAATGTCACGGTGCCGGGGCGAACGAAGCATTGCCGCGATCACGGACGCGCGAACACGGTTGCCGCGACTCTCCAGCCTGCCTATACGCCTGCAAGCGCCATGGGGGGCGTTGTTCTAGAGTGTGAGTGCGATGATGACCGCATTGGCCTCGATCGTGTCTGACGAACCGGTCGCCTACCGACCTTCCGACGACGAGCCGTTCATGAATGAACGTCAGCTCGCCTATTTCAAGCACAAGCTCATGGCGTGGCGGGATGACATCCTGCGCGAATCCAAAGGCACCGTGGTCAACCTGAAGGCCGAGACGGAGAACCATCCGGATCTGCTGGATCGGGCCTCGTCGGCCTCGGACCGCGCGCTGGAACTCCGCACCCGCGACCGACAGCGCAAGCTGATCTCCAAGATCGAGGATGCCCTGCGTCGGATCGAGGACGGCTCCTACGGCTATTGCGAGGAGACGGGCGAACCGATCGGTCTCGGGCGGCTGGAAGCCCGTCCGACCGCGACGATGTCCGTTGAAGCCCAGGAACGCCATGAGCGCCGCGAACGCGTTCACCGGGACGAGTGACCGCCTCTTCCTTCTCCCCCTGCGGGAGAAGGTGGCTGAGCGAAGCGAAGTCGGATGAGGGGTCACGCTGACCTCACCAATCGTCTGTGCCGAAACACCCGGCCGCCGGTGTCACCCCTCACCCGATCGCGCCAGAACGACGGCTTCGCCGCCGTGCGCGATTTCCCTCTCCCGCAAGGGGGAGAGGGAACGAACACCTACTCCGGAATGTCGCTGAAGTTGCCATAGCCGCTGCGGGCCAGATTGCCGAAGCGGGTGGTGTCGGCGTCGAAGCTCAGTTTCACGATGCCGATCGGGCCGTGGCGCTGCTTGCCGATGACGACCTCCGCCTGGTGTTCCAGAAGGTCCATGTCCTCCTGCCATTTCAGGTGCTCTTCCGTGCCTTCGCGCGGCTCGGTGCGGCCCAGATAGTAGCTTTCGCGATAGACGAACATGACGCAGTCGGCGTCTTGCTCGATCGAGCCCGACTCGCGCAGGTCTGACAGCTGTGGCCGCTTGTCCTCGCGGTTCTCGACCTGACGCGACAGCTGCGACAGGGCGATGATCGGCAGGTTCAGCTCCTTGGCCAGGGCCTTCAGGCCGCCGGTGATCTCGGACACCTCCTGCACCCGGTTCTTCTGCGCATTGCCGTCGCCGACGGTGATGAGCTGGAGGTAATCGACGATGATCAGGTCGAGGCCCTGCTCCATCCGCTTCAGGCGCCGTGCGCGGGCGGCCAGTTTGGAGATGGCCAGACCGCCGGTGGCGTCGATGTAGAGGGGGCTTTCACCGATCTCGATGGCGGCGTCGCGCACCTTGCCGAAGTCGGAGGCGTCGATCTCGCCCTTGCGCAGGCGGTCGGAGGACACGCCGGAGGCATCGGCCAGAATCCGCATGGCCAACTGTTCGGCGCTCATTTCCAGCGAGAAGAAGGCGACCACGCCGCCGGAGACCGTCTTGCGGCCGTCCGGCGTCGGCTCCCAGCGGTAGTTGCGGGCCACGTTGAAGGCGATGTTGGTCGCCAGCGCCGTCTTGCCCATCGACGGACGGCCCGCGAGGATCAGCAGGTCGGACGGGTGCATGCCGCCGAGCTTCGAATCCAGATCGTCCAGATGGGTCGCCAGACCGGCCAGCTTGCCGTCCCGCTGATAGGCCTCGCCCGCCATCTGGACGGCGCCGGCGAGGGCGGTCGAGAAGCTGACAAACCCGGACGAGGGCGCGCCGGTCTCGGCCAGCGAATACAGGGTCAGTTCCGCCTGCTCGATCTGGTCGATGGCGGCGGTCTCGGGGTTGGGGGCGTCCCTGACGATGTCGCCGCCGACGCGGATCAGGTCGCGGCGCAGGGCCAGATCATAGACCACACGGGCATAGTCCGGCGCGTTGGCGCCCAGGGGGGCGCGGTCCATCAGGTCGGCCAGATAGCGCAGGCCGCCGAACTCGGCGAAGGCCGGGTCCTGTTTGAACCGTTCCATCAGGATGGTCGGCTCGGCCAGCATGCCCTGGCGGATATGGTCCTCGATCGCGTCGTAGAGCCGCTGGTGGAAGGGCTCGTAGAAGTGCTGGCCGCGCAGGCGATCGCTGAGCCGCTCGAAGATGGCGTTGTCGAACATCAGGGCGCCCAGCAGCGCCTGTTCGGCCTCAAGGTTATGAGGCAGCGACGGAATCGCGACGGCCCCAAATGGATCGGAGGGGGCAAAGGGAGAGAAAGCGTTCATCGGGTTAACGCTTACCCGTCCCACGCCCCTGCGACAGGCCCGGACGCACCCGTCAACGGGGATGGTTTGGGACCGACTGTGGACCGCTGGAAAATCCCTAGACGGATCAGTTCAGGCGGCGATCAGACGGCGGGGCAGGGATAGCGCGAGACCATCCAGGCGCGGATGCCGTCGGTCGGTGTCATGCGGACGCGGCGCGTCTGGGGGATGGAGTTGAGATGGGCCAGCAGCTGCCGCGGGTTCACCGAAATGCTTTCGGGGGGACAGAATGGCGGCGTGCGTCCTGCCTCGCGAGCGGTGCGCACCTCGGCAGCGACAGTCCTGAAGGCGGTGTTGGCCTCCCCCATCAGCCGGCGTGCGTCGGAGCGCAGGGCCGAGGTCGGGTTCAGCGGCACACGATTGGCTTCGGTGACGAAGACGTCGAGGTTTCTGGCCTGCGCGTTCACCGAACCGGCGCACAGCAGGGTGCACGCCACAAACGCGGCGGCGACGACGGATTTCATGCGGACCCCCTCCAGTTTGAGCTCTGCAGTTCGCCGTGCGGTAGTGGCCAAATCATGACGTCCCAACGACAAACGGCGCGAGGATCGCTCCCCGCGCCGTTCCAGCCCTCGTTGTGGAGAGGCCGCTAAAAGTTGTAGCTCACGCGGGCGAACAGGAAGCGGCCGTTGAAGCCGTAGGGCGAGAAGCCGGGGAAGCCCACTGAACCCGTGCCGCCGTTGTTCGCGGACGGCGTGAAGTTCGGATACTCGTCCGTCAGGTTGTTGACACCTACGGCGGCCGTGACGCCCATCGGGAAGGTGTAGCGGCCTTCCAGATCGATCAGGGTCGCGTCGCCGGCCTGATAGTCCAGGGTCGATGTGTTGTTGGCGATCAGGACGCTGCCGTAATAGGTCGCGCGCGCCGTGGCCGAGAAGTCACCCAGACTCCAGTCGACGCTGCCGACGACCTTGCGCTTCGGCGTGCCGTCCGTGAACGATAGCTGGTTGGCGCGGTCGAACAGATAGCCCGGCGAGGTTGGAATGGCGACGGTCGAGGGAATCGAGGCCAGGTCCGTGATCTCGGTCGCGTTGAAGTTCGCGGCGCCCGTGAAGGTGAACTGACCGAAGTCCTGGTTGGTGCGGTAGCGGGCCACGACGTCCACGCCGTTGGTCGAGGTGTTGACGCCGTTCAGGAAGAAGCGTGCGCCGGTCACGCCGAAGGGCGCCAGCAGGGCCAGGGTGGCGCTGGTGGTCGCCGCCGACTGGCTGGGACGGGTCAGGCCGAGCGTCTCGGAGTAGATGATCCGGTCCTCGATATCGATCCGGTAGGCGTCGACCGTCAGCTCGAACCCGCCGTTCCGCAGAACGAAGCCGGCCGAGAAATTGGCCGAGTGTTCCGGCTGCAGCGGCGCCGAGCCGAGGGCGATGGCGACCGGGTCGTTGACCCGGAACGAGCCGGCCTGGACCAGGGAAGTGACGGGCACGCCGCCGACCACAGTGGTGACCAGGTTGGTGGCGACGTAGCTGAAGAACTGCTGCTGCAGGGCCGGAGCCTTGAAGCCGGTCGAGATCGCGCCGCGCAGGGCGAAATGCTCGTTGGCGTCCCAGCGGGCTGACAGCTTGCCGGTCAGGGTGTCGCCGAAGTCGGAATAATCCTCGTAACGTGCGGCGGCGCCGATGGTGACCGACTCGGACAGACGGCCTTCGAGGTCGATGTAGGCGCTGACGTTGCTACGCTCTTCATTGACGACGTTGGACGGCTGGAAGCCCGGGAAGCCCTGGGCGCCTGCGCCTGCGTTGAGCGGGCCCTTGTTGTAGGACTGCGGCTCACCGGCGTGCACGTCAAACGACTCGCGGCGATATTCGACGCCGAACGCGACGTTCAGCGGTTCGAACAGGTTGGCCTCGACCTGCTTCACACCGTCGATCGAGAGGGTCACCTGGTCATAGGCCAGACCGCCGGCGTCGAACGAGGTCTTGGACGCTGCGCCGTAGGAGGCGTTGACGGTGTTGAGAACGTTGTAGTCCAACTCGTTGCTGCCGTAGCCGACCGAGAAGTCCCAATCGATGCCGGCGGCCTCGCCCTTGAAGCCGCCGAACAGGTTGTAGTCGTCGATCCCGGCGGCGATCACCGGCAGGAAGCCGGTCGGGTAGATGGCCAGGACGTTGTTGGCGTTGTTGAAGGCGCGGGCCGTGGCGGCGGCCTCGGAATCGCGGTGCTGGTAGCCGCCGAAGGCGTAGGCTTCCCAGCCATTGGCCAGGGTGTTGCCGGCGTTGAACCAGATTGACTGGGCGCTCGTCTTCGGATCGCCGAATCGGCCGATGACCGTGGTGGACGAGCCGTTGGAGACGCTCCCCGGAGCAGCGAAGTCGGAGCGGTTGGTGGGATCACGTTCCTGCACTTCACCGGAGATGGTCAGGAAGCCGTCTTCGCCCAGAGGCAGGCCGATCCAGCCTGCGAGGGAGACCTGCTCGCCGTCATGGCGGTCGTGCGAGCCGCGGGCGGTATCGAACTTGGTGTCATAGACGCCGTAGACGGCCGTCAGGCCGCCGCCGGAGTTGGCCTCGCGAAGACGCAGGTTGATGACGCCGGCGATGGCGTCGGCGCCGTACTGGGCCGAGGCGCCGTCACGCAGGACTTCGACGCTGCCGAGGGTGATCGCCGGGATGGTGTTCAGATCGAACGCGGTCGATCCGCGACCGAGGTTGCCGTTGACGTTGACCAGGGCGGCGACGTGGCCGCGCTGGCCGTTGATCAGGACCAGGGTCTGGTCGGGGGCGAGGCCCCGCAGCGTCGCCGGGCGGACGTGGTCCGAACCGTCCGAGATGGCGGGACGGGGGAAGTTGATGGCCGGGGCGGTGGCGGCGAGCGCCGCAGCCAGCTCGGTGCCGGCACCCTGGCGCGTCAGGACCTCGCCGGAGATCACATCGACCGGGGCGACCGAGTCGAGACGCGTGCGGCCCACGGTGCGCGTGCCGGTGACGATGATCTCGTCGACCGCAGTCGCGTCCTGAGGCGCCGTCTGGGCCATCGCCGCGATCGGGCAGGCGAGCAGGGTCGTCGCGGAGCTGAAGCCGAGAAGGACGGAGCGGGAAATTCTGAGGTGCATGACGAGCCTGACGAGATGGGGCCGACGCGGGACGCGTGGCGCGCAAGATGTGGTCGGATGTCCGGCGTTGACCGCCGCGTGGTTATCGGCCGACCGGCTACGCAAGAATATTGCGCGGACCAGCGCGGACGCCCCCTATAATGCAAGCTGGGTGCGTCGGGCTGCGTGGTCAAGCGTGTGTTAATGCAAGCGACTGCCCTCGTTGCAATTTTGACATAGTTCGGTTCGCTTGCAGCAAAAAGGGCGTGCCCGGAGGACACGCCCTTTAGCGTCTCTATCGGCTCGACGAACCGATCTTCAGGATCAGGCCTCGGAGCCGAGACCGTCCTGTTGACCGGCGCCGCCCTCGACCATGTCGCGAGCCTGTTCGGCGGCCGCGGTGCGGTCCTCCTCGTAGGCCGACTTGATCACGTCCTCGCCCTTGGCCTGACGTTCGGCTTCATCAGCCGAGCGCGCGACGTTGATCGTGACCGTGGCGGAGACCTCGGCGTGCAGGCGAACCGGCACGACGTGCATCCCCAGGGTCTTGATCGGGGTGTTGAGCACGATCTGCGAACGTTCGACCTTGCCGCCCTCGGCCTGGATGGCCTCCATGACGTCGCGGCCGCCGACCGAACCGTACAGCTGGCCGGTTTCGCCGGCCTGACGGATCATCACATAGACCTGGCCGTCGATCTTCGAGGCGATCGCGCCGGCGTCGGTCTTGTTGCGTTCGTTGCGCGCCTCGATGGCGACGCGGTCCAGTTCGAACTTCTCCAGGTTCTTCGAGGTGGCGCGGAGCGCCTTCTCGCGGGGCAGGAGGAAGTTACGGGCGAAACCGTCCTTGACAGTGACGACGTCGCCGATGGCGCCGAGGTTCTCGACGCGTTCGAGCAGAACGACCTTCATCTTATTTCACCACGTAAGGCAGGAGGGCCAGATAGCGGGCGCGCTTGATGGCCTTGGCCAGTTCGCGCTGCTTGATCTGGGACACGGCGGTGATGCGCGAAGGCACGATCTTGCCGCGTTCGGAAATGTAGCGCTGCAGCAGCTTGACGTCCTTGTAGTCGATCTTCGGCGCGCCTTCGCCCGAGAACGGGCAGACCTTGCGACGACGATAGAAGGGACGACGGCCGGAGCCGCCCGAGCCGGCAGGGGTGCCGGGAACGTTGGCGGAGGGGGAGGTGGTGTCAGTCATGGGTCCAGATCTCCTTACGCGGCCACTTCGGCGTCTTCACGCGGCGTACGCTCGCGGTCACGCTCGCGCTCACGCTCGCGGCGGGCCAGCAGGGGCGACAGTTCCAGATCGAGTTCCTCGACCTTGACCGTCAGCCAGCGCAGCACGTCCTCGTTGATGCCGAGCTGACGCTCGACTTCGGCCATGGCGGGGGGCGGGCAGTCGATGGCCAGCAGGGAATAGTGAGCCTTGCGGTTCTTCTTGACCCGGTAGGTCAGGTTGCGCAGGCCCCAGTACTCGATCTTGGCGACGGATCCGCCGCCGGCCACGATGAGGTCCTTGATGGTGTCGTTGAGGGCTTCGGCCTGTTGCGCGCTGATATCCTGGCGCGACATGACCGTGTGCTCGTAAAGAGCCATAGTGCAGTCTCCCTTGTAGGGCGTCGGCGCGGACGGACCGGGTAAGTCCGAACCACGATGGATCCTGCAGCGGCGGCCGGGATGACTTCCCGAACCCTTTGGTGTTCCGCGACAGGACCGAAGCCCTGGAAAGCGGGCGCGTATAGGGGAAAAGGGGCGATCGGGCAAGGACGAAGGCCTGCGTGGCTCAGAAGCTCCTGCGCGCGCTGACATAGGCGCTGATCGTGCCTTCGGAGCGCGAGGTTTCGGAATAGACGGGCACGCCACGATCGCGGGGCGTGGCAAAGAAGATGAACGCGCCCTCCGAACCGCCGGACACGTTCAGCCCGCCGCTGAGACTGAGACGATCATCGGGTCGCCAACTCAGGCCCGCGCTGAAGCTGGGCTGGCTGCGGGACCGCACCAGGGCGCGCGGACCGTAGTTGCGCGTGGACTGGCCGCTGGACGCGTTGAGGCTCCAGTTGATGCGCTGGCTGACCAGATTCTGGCCAAGTCCCAGGCTCACGACCACGGGCTGTTCGTTGGATAGGCGGCGATCCACGAACGTGACGGGGTCCACCGTCTCGGACTGGCGAAGCTGAAGCGACGCCGAGGCGACCCCGCCGCCCATGCCGTAGCTGTCCAGCGGCAGGCGACCGGTGAATTTGGCCGTCTCGCGCCTCGCCGTGCCGACGTTTCGGGTGATGTTGTACAGACGCGGCATGGTCTCGCCGGGCGGGGTTTCCAGAATGACGACCTGGCCCAGGAGGTCGTCGAAGGCCTCGTGCGTCAGTTCGGCGACGAAGGACCCTTGGCGACCGAAAACCCGCTCATAGCGCGCCTGGGTCAGCCAGATCTGGGCCGGACGGATGTCCGGGTTTCCGCGCCCGAAGACGCCGGTCGAGAAGGCGGCGGAGGCCTGGAACGCGCCGAAGGAGAGCTGATCGACATTGCGTTCCAGCTTGAAGGCCAACTGGTGCCCGGCGGCGGGCGTCCAGGCGATGTTCAGGCGGGGCTTCAGGAAGTTGAGGTCGGTTTCGGCCGCGCCCGCGCTGCCGGTCGCGGTGATGCGGGACCGTTCGTACCGGAGCGCGCCGGTGACGCTGAGATTATCGCGCGGCGTCCAGACGCCGGAGACAAAGCTCTCGCTGCGCAGTTCCTCGACCCGCGTGTCGTCGCCCGGAAGCAGCAGGGGCAAGCCGTCGAACCGATAGGCCGTGCCGCTCTCGACGAAGTTGAAGGCGATCTCGGACCCGGCTTCGAAGTCGATCGAGCCGTAGGGAGTGGCGAGCGAGGCGAATTTCAGAGAGCCCGAACCGATGCTTTCCCCACGCCTGCCATCGCTGACCGTGGCGGAGGTGAATTCGGGGGTCTCGTAGGAACCTGTGCTGTCGTTGTCGATCAGCTGTTGCGAGCCGAGAACCTCCAGCGTCATGCCAAGGGGCAGGCTGCGGGTCCAGCGCAGACCGATCTCCCCCTTGGTCTGGGCGCTGTCCGACAGGGAGGTTTCACGACCGGATGGGACGATCAGCAGGTCGCTGCCCTCATAGCCGCTGCCATTGACGTCGATGAGGCCGTTCAGGCGGATGCGCCCGCCGGCGAACGGCCCTTCGTAGACGGTCGTGCCCGAGACGCCGTGGAAGTCGAAGACACCCTGACTACGGGCGAGCAGCAACAGTTCGCCGGTCGGCGATCGACGCTCGCGGATGCCCTCGTCGTCGCCCGATCCCTGATAGGCGCTGAGCGAGGCTTCCAGCGATCGGCCGTCCCACTGGCGGCGGGCTTGCAGGTTCAGATTGGGCTGGAGGCGGCCTTGGGTGTTGTTCGTAACGCTGGCGGAAACGGAGCCGGACACGCCGCCGTCAGGGCTGCGGATCACGTTGGCCACGACCGCCTTGCCCTGCATGTCGATACCGCCGGCGCCCGCTCGAACGATGTCGATGCGAACGACCTGGGCGGCCGGTATACGAGACAGGATGGACTGAAGGGAATCGCTGCGGACCGGCGGGCGTTCGCCGTCGATCAGGATGTTGCCGACGGTTCCGGCGAAGCCTCGGCCCGACGTGCCACCGTCAAACTGGAAACCCGGAATGCGCCCGGTCATGTCCAGGGCCGTGATGGGCCGGAACTCGGTGAAGAAGGCTGCTGGATAGGCGGTGACGTTGGGATCGGCGGTGGCTGCGGCGGCCTGAGCCTGGGCGGTGCTCGGGACGCCAGGGGTAAAGGCCAGGACGGCTGCACCCACCAGCGCGCACGCGCTCTTTCGTCCAACAGTCATGCAACGCCCCCAGGAATCTCAGCCTGAACTCTAGGTTGATGGCGATTGTGTCCGATCAACGGCGACGCTTGCAGGTTGTCGTCGGTCTTGAGCCGGTGGACCGGTTGGCCTACCCCTCCGCACTTCTCACACTGACCACGGACCCTATCGATGACCCTCGCCCTCCTGTTCCCCGGACAAGGCAGCCAGGCGGTCGGCATGGGGGCGGCGCTGGCCGACGCCTTCGGATCGGCGCGGGACGTGTTCGCCGAGATCGATCAGGCCCTGGGACAGGATCTGTCCGGCCTGATGCGCAACGGACCCGAGGACCAGCTGACCCTGACCGAGAACGCCCAGCCGGCCCTGATGGCCGTGTCCCTGGCCGTCATGCGGGTGCTGGACAAGGAGTTCGGCGTCTCCGTGGATCGCGCCGCCTTCGTCGCCGGCCATTCGCTGGGCGAATATTCGGCCTTGGCGGCGGCGGGCGCCCTGTCGCTGACCGACACCGCCCGCCTGTTGAAACTGCGCGGCCAGGCCATGCAGCGCGCCGTGCCCGTGGGGCAGGGGGCCATGGCCTCCCTCATCGGGCCGAAAACCGACCTCGCATTGGCCGAAGCCGCCGCTGCGGCGGGCGCCGAGGTCGGGGTCTGCGTCGTCGCCAACGACAACAACAACGGAAATGTCGTCATCTCGGGCGAGAAGGCCGCCGTCGATCGCGCCATCGAAAAGGCCAAGGAACTGGGCGCGCGGGCCATCCCGCTGAACGTCTCGGCGCCCTTCCACTGTCCGCTGATGCAGCCCGCCGCCGACGAGATGGCGACCGCCCTGGCGGCGGCCTCGCTGGTCTCTCCCGTCGTGCCGCTCGTGGCCAACATCACCGCCCGGCCTGAAACCGACGCCGCTGCGATCCGTCGCCTGCTGGTCGAACAGGTCACCGGTCGCGTCCGTTGGCGCGAGTCTATGGAGTGGATGGCGACCGAAGGGGGCGTGACCCGTTTCGTCGAGATCGGCTCCGGCAAGGTCCTGACCGGCATGGCCAAGCGCATCGCGCCGGACGCCGAGAGCCTGGCGCTCAACAGCCCCGAAGACATCGAGGCTTTCGCGAAGTCGCTTTGATTTCCTTCTCCCCTTGCGGGAGAAGGTGGCAGCCCTCCGACTTGATCGGGGGCTGACGAATGAGGGGTCACGCTGGTCTTTCCAGTGATCCCTCGAAACCCAAACGGAGAGGTCCGCGTGACCCCTCATCCGGCCCTCCGGGCCACCTTCTCCCGCAGGGGGAGAAGGGACAGGGAGACTCAAATGTTCGACCTCACAGGCAAGACCGCCCTCGTCACCGGCGCTACGGGCGGTATTGGCGGAGCCGTGGCCCGCGCCCTGCACGCGCAGGGGGCCACCGTCGTGCTGTCCGGCACGCGCGAGGCCGCTCTGGCGCAACTGGCGGCGGAGCTTGGGGACCGTGCGACCTTCTCGGCCGCGAACCTGTCGGAACCGACCTCGGTCGATGGCCTCGTGGCGGCGGCGGAGGCCGTGGCGGGTGCTCCTCTCGATATCCTGGTCGCCAACGCGGGCATCACCAGGGACGGCCTGCTGATGCGGATGAAGGATGAGGATTTCCAGTCCGTCCTCACCGTCAATCTGGAGAGTTATTTCCGCCTGTCGCGCGCCGTCATGAAGGGGATGATGAAGCGCCGTTCGGGCCGGATCATCGGCATCACCTCTGTGGTCGGCGTCACCGGAAACGCCGGCCAGACCAACTATGCGGCGTCCAAGGCCGGGATGATCGGCTTTTCCAAATCCCTGGCCCAGGAGGTCGGCAGCCGCGGCATCACTGTGAACTGCATCGCCCCGGGCTTCATCACCTCGCCGATGACCGACGTGCTGAACGAGCAGCAGCGTGAGGGCATCCTGCGCAACATCCCGGCCGGGCGTCTGGGCACGGGCGACGAGATCGCCGCCGCCGCCGTCTATCTGTCGTCCGACGAAGCCGCCTATGTCACGGGGCAGACGCTGCACGTGAACGGCGGCATGGCGATGATCTGATGATCGCGCTGCGCTACCTCGCCACCATCCTCAGCGGTCCGCTGCTGCTGGTCGGCGTCATCTGGGTGTTGCAGGGACTGAACATCCTGCCGGGCAGTTTCATGACCGGCCAGATCATCTGGGCGGCATACGGCGCGCCTATGGCCGTGGCGGGCAGCGCCCTGGCGTGGTGGGTCAACCTCCGCCGCTGATCAAAGCCCTCGGGCTCAGGTCGCGCGACCGCGCGATCGCCCATCAATGAGAGTTCACACCTATTTCCCTCGCCGAGGGGTGTGCTAAAGGCCGGGCAACCGGTTGGGCCAGTGAGGCGTTGCCTCTTGCGCAAGCGGAGCCGTCGTGAGACGGCAAGACCACCATACGCCGCTCCGGCGGCTCTAGAAGGCAGAGACACACATGTCCGACACCCTGGAACGCGTCCGCAAGATCGTCATCGACCACCTGGACGCCGATCCGGACAAGGTCACCGAAAAGGCCAGCTTCATCGACGACCTGGGCGCTGACTCGCTCGACAACGTCGAATTGGTCATGGCCTTCGAAGAAGAGTTCGATATCGAGATCCCCGACGACGCCGCCGAACACATTCAGACCGTCGGCGACGCGGTGAAGTTCATCGACGAGAAGACCGCGGCCTAAGCCTCGGTCGGCTCAGCCGGCAGTCAATGGCCGCCCGGCCCTCCTAGCGGAGAGGCCCGGCGGCCATTACTGTTTCTGATTCAGGATTCGCGGAGCTGGAGCCCGACATCATGCGTCGCGTCGTCGTTACCGGTCTCGGCCTTGTCACGCCCCTGGGCAACGGGGTCGATTTGAGCTGGAAAGGCATCCTCGAGGGCCGTTCCGGCATCCGACAGATCACGGCCTTCGATACCGAGGGCTTCGGCTGCACCATCGCGGGCGAGGTTCCGAGCGTGGACGGTCGCGGCGGGGGCGGGCCCGACATCCCCGGCAGCTTTGATCCCGACGCGATCATGACGCCCAAGGAACGGAAGCGGGTCGACGACTTCATCCTGTTCGGCATCGCAGCGGCCGACGAAGCTCTGAACGACGCCAATTGGCATCCCGACACGGACGAGGACAAGGAACGCACCGGCGTCATCATGGGGGCCGGCATAGGCGGCCTGGGTCCCATCGCCGAAAGCGCGGCGATCCTGGCCGAATCCGGTCCGCGCCGGGTCAGCCCCTTCTTCATCCCCTCGGCCCTGATCAACCTGGCCAGCGGCCAGATTTCGATCCGCCACGGCCTGAAGGGGCCGAACCACGCCGTCGTGACGGCCTGCGCCTCCGGCGTGCACGCTATTGGCGACGCGGCGCGGATGATCATGCTGGACGATGCCGATGTGATGGTGGCGGGCGGGGCCGAGAGCTCCATCGTGCCGCTCGGTATCGCCGGCTTCCTCGCCTGCAAGGCCCTCTGCACCGCCTATAACGACACGCCGGAGAAGGCCTCGCGCCCCTATGACCGGGGTCATGCAGGCTTCGTCATGGGCGAGGGCGCCGGGGTCGTCATCCTCGAGGAATACGAACACGCCAGGGCGCGCGGCGCGAAGATCTACGCCGAGGTCATCGGCTACGGCATGTCGGGCGACGCCTGGCACATCACCGCCCCGTCCGAGGACGGCGACGGCGCCTATCGCGCCATGAAGGCGGCGGTGAAACGGGCCGGGATCGCGGTCGAGGACATCGACTACGTCAATGCCCACGGCACCTCGACCATGGCCGACTGGATCGAGCTGCGCGCGGTCGAGCGGCTGGTCGGCGATCACGCCAAGGACATGGCCATGTCCTCGACCAAGTCGATGACCGGCCACCTGCTCGGCGCCGCCGGGGCCATCGAGGCGGTGTTCAGCATCCTGGCCATCCGCGACCAGATCGCGCCGCCGACGATCAACCTCGATGACCCGGAACACGAAACCGCCATCGATCTCGTGCCACACAGGGGCAAGCCGATGGAGATCGATGTGGCCATGTCCAACAGCTTCGGATTCGGCGGCACCAACGCCTCCATCATCTTCCGCAAGGTGGCCTGACCGTGGCGAACGCCGGGGGGGCGCCGAAGCGGCAACGGCCGGGTCTGATGGCGGCGCTGCTGGCGGCGTCCGCGACCTTCAGCCTGTTCCTGATCGCGGCTCTGGGCTGGGGGTGGAGCGTCTATTACGCGCCCGGACCGACGGCGCGCGAAGGCGACACGACGGTGGTCACCCTCCCGTCCGGGTCGGGCGTCTCGGCCATCGCCGCGACGCTGAAGCGCGCCGGCGTGATCCGGTCCGTCGACATGTTCAAGGCCGCCGCCACCCTGACCGGGGCGGATCGTCGACTGCGCGCCGGCGAGTACGAAGTGCCGGCCCGCGCCTCGCTGAAGGCCGTCATCGGCCTGCTGACCGACGGGCGGGTGGTGCGCCATTTCGTGACCATCCCCGAGGGCTGGTCCTCGGCTCAGGCGGTGGACATCCTGAATGCCGAGGCGATCCTGACCGGGACCATCGACGAAGTGCCTGAGGAAGGCTCCCTGTGGGCCGACACCTATGAGGTCTCGCGCGGCGAGACGCGGGCCTCGGTGATCGCGCGCATGCAGCGCGACGCCGCCGACAACCTCGCCCGCCTCTGGGCCACCCGCAGCCCGAATACGGTGGTCCGCACCCCCGAGGAGGCCGTGATCCTGGCGTCTGTTGTGGAGAAGGAGACCGGGCTGGCCCGCGAGCGGCCCCGCGTGGCGGCCGTGTTTTCGAACCGGCTGCGTCTCGGCATGCGTCTGGAGAGCGACCCCACCATCATCTACGGCATCACCAAAGGCCGTCCGCTGGGACGCGGCATCCGTCTGTCGGAGCTGCAGCGCGACACGGGCTGGAACACCTATCTGATCGACGGCCTGCCGCCGACGCCGATCGCCAATCCAGGGCGTCAGGCGCTGGAGGCGGTGCTCAATCCGCCGGCGACGCAGGACCTGTTCTTCGTCGCTGACGGGACGGGCGGCCACGCCTTCGCCCGGACCTATGAAGAGCATCTGATGAACGTGTCGCGCTGGCGGGCGATCGAGGCGGGCAAGGCCCCGCCGGCCGAGACCCTGCCGCCCGGCGCGGTTCCCGGCGCCCCGCCGCCCGGACAGGGCGCGCCGGAAGGCGCGGCGGTGGCCCCGCCCACCGTGACCGGCGAGGCCGTGATCACCATGCAGGCGCCCGGAACGGTGACGCCGTCGCGGACCCTGCGTCCCACGCCCCCTGCGACCACACCGCCGGTTCCGGCGAACGGACCGTGAGCGTGTCGTCAGGCCCCATCCTGTCCGGAATGACCGGCTTCGGCCGGGCCGACGGCGCCCTCGACGGCTGGACCTGGTCGGTCGAGGCGCGCTCGGTCAACGGTCGCAATCTGGAGGTCCGCTTCCGGGGCCCGAATGGCTTCGACAACCTCGAGCGGCTCGCCAAGGCGGCCGGTCAGGCGCGTCTGAGCCGGGGCCAGGTCACGATCGGCATCCAGGCGCGCCGCGCGCAGGGCGACGCCTCGGCCTTCAAGGTCAACGAGGCCGTTCTGGCCCGATATTTTCAGCTCGCCAACCAGCTGGCGGAGGAGGGGGCGACGCCGCCGTCCGCCGACGGCCTGCTGGCCCTGCGCGGTGTGCTGGATATCGACGAGGAGGCTGAAGATCCCGAGGCGCGCGCCCCGATCGAGGCCGCCATGGCCGCCACCGTCGAACAGGCGCTCGATGCGCTGAAGATCTCCCGCGAGCGCGAGGGCGCCCAGTTGCGGCCCGTGATCGAGGACTTCGTCTCCCGCATCGAGAGCCTCGTCGCCACGGCCGAGACCGGGGCCGCCGCCCAGACGGAAGCCGTCCGCGAACGCTTCGCCCGCCGCATGGCCGAACTGGCGCTCGACGCGCCGGGGCTTGAAGACCGGATCGTGCTGGAGGCCGCCGCGCTCGCGACGAAAGCGGACGTGCGCGAAGAACTGGACCGGCTGACCGCACACGTCGCCTCCGCTCGCGCCCTGCTGGATCAACCGCCCTCGGGCCGCAAATTGGACTTCCTGATGCAGGAGTTCATGCGCGAGGCGAACACCCTCTGTTCGAAATCGGCTACGACCGCGCTGACCGCCACAGGCCTGGACCTGAAAGCGGTCATCGAACAGCTTCGAGAGCAAGTACAGAATGTCGAATGAACGCACGCCCCGTCGGGGCGTCCTCCTGATCGTCGCCAGCCCCTCGGGGGCCGGCAAGACGTCGCTGTGCCGGCGGCTGATGGCCGACCATGGCGGGCTGGAGCTGTCGGTCTCGATGACCACGCGCGGCATCCGCCCGGGCGAGGTGGCCGACCGCGACTATCACTTCGTCTCGCCGGAAGACTTCCAGAGCCTGATCGACGCCGACGCCTTCCTGGAATGGGCCGACGTCCACGGCTCGCGCTACGGCAGCCCGCGCGCGCCGATCGACAAGGCCCTCGCCGAAGGTCGTGACGTGCTGTTCGACATTGACTGGCAGGGCGCGCGCGATATCGCGACGAAGTGCCCGGAAGACGCCGTGAGGGTCTTCATCCTGCCGCCCAGCCTTGAAGAGCTGAAGCGCCGTCTGGTGACCCGGTCGCAGGACGCCGACGACGTCATCGAGCGCCGCATCGCCAACGCCAAGGGCGAGATCGAGCACTGCACGGATTTCGACTACGTCTTCGTCAACGACGACTTCGACCGCTCCTATGCGGAGCTGGCCCACATCTATCACTCCGAACGCAGCCGCCGGTTCCGCAACATCTGGGTCGCCGACTACCAGTCGGCCCTGCTGGCCGAGGCCGTCTAGGGCCTCTCGCCTTTCTCTTTCCGTGCACCCCGGCGAAGGCCGGGGTCCAGATGGCGAACTCCGACCTGCCTGCCATGCTCGGTGCGAAATCCCGGCGACCAGGTCTGTGATCTGGACCCCGGCCTTCGCCGGGGTGCACGGTGAAAAAGGCTGCGACTGAAGCCTTCCCCATCAGGCCGGGACGTAGGTCAGCCGGACCACCGACTCGCCGATCGGTTGGTTTCCCACGAGCCGCAGCGGCGGCCGGGCGTCCTTGAAGAAGGGCGTGCCGTCGCCCAGCACGACCGGGTGCAGATAGATCTGATACGCGTCGATCAGCCCCATCGGCATCAGGATCGCGGCCAGGGCCGGTCCGGCGACCGCGATCTCTCCGTCCTGTTCCGCCTTCAGCGTGCGGATCGCCGTCTCCAGGTCGCCCTTCAGCAGCGTCGCGTTCGGACCGACCGACGTGTGCGACCGGGACGCGACCCATTTCGGGGTGTCGCGCCAGGCCCCGGCGTAGTCCCGCTCGGCATCGTCCCACCCGGGCTGATTCTCGTCCCAGTAGCGCATGATCTCGTACATCCGGCCGCCGTAGAGGCTGCCCGTCACCCGGGTCATGTGCTCGATGAAGTGGCGGAACAGGACGGCGTCGGGCTCGAAGCGCTCGTGGTCCACGTAACCGTCCAGGGACTGGTTCAAACCATAGATCAGCTTCGCCATCTCGCCCTCTCCCTGCGCGGCGAAAGATTAGCCCGAGGCTTACCGGAGTCCATGCCGGCGCCTGCGGCACGGCCGAACTAGGAAATAATTCACACCAACAGCTTGCTCTCGTCGGTCCGCCTCGCCATCTCAGGCCTTGGTCTTTGACAGGATGGGGCGGGCAGGCGGCGTCGAGAGGAGCGGAGAGTCCAGATTTCTTGCACTGTGCAAGTAAGAAACGTGAGACAACATATTGTAACTAAATGATTTGCACTTTTGCACTGTGTTTTTTTCGGAGTGCAATTCGCCGTCAGGCGGACCGGTCCTCGAACCACGGCGTGACGCGGCGCAGGGCCTCCTCGATCTCCGGCGTCGAGACGGCGAAGCTGGAGCGCATGAAGCGGTGGCCGTCGACGGGATCGAAGTCCACGCCGGGCGCCGTGGCCACGCCGGTGTCTCTCAGAAGCTGCTCGCAGAAGGCCACGCTGTCGTCGGTCAGGTGGCCGATGTCGGCCCAGATGTAGAAGGCGCCGTCGGGCGGGGCGATCGACTTCAGGCCCAGAGCCGGCAGGGCCTCCAGCATCAGGGCGCGGTTGCGGGCATAGGTCTCGATATGGCCCTCTAGCACCGCGTGCTGGTCCATCGCGACCAGGCCCGCGTGCTGGCTCAGCGACGGCGGGGTCAGGAACAGGTTGCCGATGTAGGCGCGGGCCCGCTCGATATGGTCGTGCGGGACCAGCAGCCAGCCCAGCCGCCACCCGGCCATGCTCCAGTATTTGGAGAAGCTGTTGATCACCATGGCCCCGGGCGCGAACTGCAGCAGCGACGGCTGGGGCCCGACGTAGCTGAGGCCGTGGTAGATCTCGTCGGACAGGATCTGGATCCCCTTGCGCGCACAGACCTCGGCGATGGCGGTCAGTTCCTCGGCCGCGATCACCGATCCCGTCGGGTTGGCCGGGCTGGCGATGATCACCCCGGCGGGCGCAGGCTCCAGCGCATCAAGCGCGGCGGCGGTCAGCTGGTAGTGTTCGTCGGGTCCGCAGGCGATCTCCACCGGGACCATCCGCAGGGCCTTCACCGTGTTGCGGTAGGCGACATAGCCGGGCCGGGCCATGGCGATCCGGTCGCCGGGCGCGAACCGCGACGACAGACCCAGGACCAGGGCCGGCGAGGCCCCGTTGGTCAGCAGCAGCTGGTCGGGCGAGACGCTGACCCCATATCGCTCGTCGTACAGCCGGGCGATGCGGGCCTTCAGCGGCGCGCTTTCCCAATAGCCCATGCTGTCGGCGTCGAGCACGCGGTGCGCCTCGGCGATGGCGGCGGGCGGGGCGCCGGTCGAGGGCTGGCCGAACTCCATGTGGATCACCGACCGCCCCTCGGCCTTCAGGGCATGGGCCAGACGGCTGATGGCGATGGCGCGGAAGGGTTCGATCTCACTCACGACTGGAGGGCTCCGGCGAGGCGAAGGAAGCCCGCGATGTCGATGACTTCGGCGCGGGCGTCCGGGTCGATCCCGGCGGCTTCGCACAGGGCGCCGCCACCCAGCTGTTTCAGGCTGGAGCGCAGCATCTTCCTGCGCTGGCCGAAGGCGGCGGCCGTGATCCGCTCCAGCCGCTTCAGGGTCGCGACGTCGGGCCGGTCGGCGCGAGGCACGACATGGACGACGGCCGAGGCGACCTTGGGCGGCGGGGTGAAGGCGGCGGCCGGCAGATGCATCACGATCTTCACTTCGGCCACGGCCTGGGAGATGACCGCCAGGCGGCCGTAGGCGTCGTCCCCCGGCGCGGCCACGATCCGCTCGGCGACCTCCTTCTGGAACATCAGGGTCATGGCCACGGGCGTCCACGCTCCCGTCAGCCAGTCGATCAGCAGGGGCGTGCCGACGTTGTAGGGCAGGTTGGAAAGGACATGGGCCGGGCCTTCGACCAGCGTCCCCTGATCGACCTTCAGCGCATCGGCCTCGACGATGGTCAGCCGCCCGTCGCCGGTGTCCAGCTCAGCCAGCAGCGGCAGGAAGCGCGGATCCTTCTCGATCAGCACCACCTTGCCGGCGTCGCTCTCGAGGATGGCGCGGGTCAGGCCGCCCGGGCCGGGGCCGACCTCGATGACGGCGCGACCCTCGAACGGTCCGGCCAGGCGGACGATCTTCCGCGTGATGTTGAGGTCCAGCAGGAAATGCTGGCCGAAGCTCTTCCTGGCCAGCAGGCCGTGGGCTTCGAGGGATTCGCGCAAGGGGGGGAGATCGGTCACCGGGCCGTGTTAGCCTGCCGCTCGCCGCGCCGCCATCTCCGAGGCCAGACGGATGGCGGCGATCAGGCTGTCGGGCCGCGCGATTCCCTTGCCGGCGATGTCGAAGCCGGTGCCGTGGTCGGGCGAGGTGCGGATGACCGGCAGGCCCAGTGTCGCATTCACCCCGCCCCAGAAGTCCAGCGTCTTCACCGGGATCAGGGCCTGGTCGTGGTACAGGCAGATGGCGGCGTCGTACCGCGCCCGCGCCTCGTCATGGAACATCGTGTCGGCGGGCAGGGGATCGGTGATGTCGATCCCCTCGGCGCGCAGGGCCTCGGCCGTCGGCCTCAGGACGGTGATCTCCTGCAGGCCGAGGGCCCCGCCTTCGCCCGCATGCGGGTTGAGGGCGGCGAGGGCCAGGCGAGGTTGGGCGATGCCGAAGTCGCGACGCAGGACCTCGTGGACGACGCGGGCGGTGCGGGCGACGCGCTCCCCGGTCACCAGTTCGGGCACCTGGTCCAGGGCGACGTGGATGGTGACAAGGCAGGCGCGCAGGTCCCTCGCCGTCAGCATCATCACCGGGCCGCGCGTCCCGGCGTAGGGAGCGTCGGCGGTCAGTTCGGCGATGAACTCGGTGTGCCCCGGGAAGCGGAAGCCGGCGGCATAGAGGGGAGCCTTGGCGATGGGGGCCGTGACCACGCCCGACGCCTCGCCCGACAGGGCCAGTGCCACGGCGCGCTCGATCCAGTCGGCGACCACGCCGGCATTGCGCGGATCGGGCTTGCCCGGCTCGATCGGGGCTGGAGCCGGATGATTCAGGACGGGCAGGGCGCGGGCGAAGACGGTCGCCGCATCGGACAGGTCGCCGATCTCCCGCACGGGCACGCCTTGCGCCTCAAGCACCCGGACGTCGCCGATAACGACGAAAGGAGCCTGCCCCGAGAGCGCGCTCCAGGCCTTGGCGATGATCTCCGCACCGACGCCTGCCGGTTCGCCCAGGGTGAGGACCAGCGGCCCCACGCTGTCGGAAACCGCCGCCACCCCGGTTACTTCATTTCGATCAGGGAGTCGGCCCGCAGGTCACGGATATAGCGGCGCGCCAGCATCGCGAGGTTCTGGTTCCGCAGACGGGCCTCGACCTCCTGGTAGCTGGGGACGTCCACCCCGCCCACCCGACGGCCGCAGACGGCGAGCAGGTGGATGCCGAGAGGCGTGCGGACCGGGTTCGACACCGTGTTCAGCTCGGCCGAACGGGCCACCTGCTGGAACTGGGGCGCCAGGTTGGCCACGTCGCTTTCGCCGAGGTCCGAACCGAGCAGGCCCGCTTCCGACGTCGCCCGCTGCAGAATATTGTCGCAGGTCAGGCTGGCGCGGATCCCTTCCAGACGCTGGGTGGCGGCGGCGACCTCTTCCGTGGTCGCGGTCTCGGGAAGCTCGATCATCGCCTGCTTCAGCGAGACCAGGCTGGTCGCCGCGCCTGTGCGCTTGTCGCGCATGTAGATGATGTAGACGCCGCCATCGACCGGAATGGGACGCGACAGTTGACCGACCTGCAGCGAGTCCAGAGCGGCCTGCAGAGCCGGCTGCACCGTGCCCTGGACGACCCAGCCGGCGTCGCCGCCGCGGGCCGCCGAAGGCGCGGCCGAGAACTGGCGGGCCACGGCCTGGAAGGCCGCGCCCTGGACCATCTGGGTGACCAGCTGCTCGGCGCCGTTCACGGCCGCCTGCTGGCCGCCGACGCGGTTTGCCTCAAGATAAATCTCGCCGATCAGATACTGGGGCTTGGACGCGGCTTCGGTCAGTTGGCGCAAGGTCTGATCGACCTGGGCGCGGCTGACGCGCGAGCGACTGTTGAAGCGACCACCGACCAGTTCACGCCAGCCGATTTCGGTGCGCAGCTGTTCGCGCATAGCCTCGGGGCGGATGCCGCCCTGGGCCAGGAAGGCCATGTAGTTCTCGGGCGTCGTGCCGGCCTCCTGCGCCATGCCCGCGATTTCCTGATTCACTTCCTCGTCGCTGATCTGCAGGGTCTCGTAGTTGGCGATCTCCTGGGACTGGAGACGTTCCTCGATCAGGGCCTGAAGGGCCTGCTGCTGGATCGCCGGGATATTCTCCTCGGTCGGCTGCACCTGGCTCATGGCGATGACCGACAGCATGCGCTGACGCAGGTCGAAGCCGGTGATGACCTGGTCGTTGACCGTAGCGACGATGCCGTCCGCCAGGGTGAACTCGGGTTCCGCGGCGGCGGCGGTGGCGGGGGCCTGCTCGGCGGCAGGATCGAGAGTGCCCGCCGCCTGGCCCGCGGGGGCGGTCTGGGCAATCGCCGCACCGGCGACCAGCGCGGCCATCGCGACCCCGGCCGTAAAACGCATCAAACGCATGGTCAGTCCTGATTCCTTCGAGCCTGCTGCCCCGATTCTCCACCGGGTTGGCGCACGCCTTTACGTGTCATGCCTAACGCAAGCCGTTTGATCCATAGCCTGACCCTCCAAAAGTGGCGAGGTTTAGACGGAAGTAGACACCCCCGGATGGGCCGGTGGGGCTGACGCGGGTGTTGTCGCGGCGATAGCCGACCTCGATGCGGAAGCAATCGTCATCGAACACGACGCCGACTTCCGAGCGGGTGATCAGGTTGCGTTCAAGGTCAGCGATGCCGGCGACGGCCACGCCCCAGTTTCCCGCGATGAATTGCTGGCCCGCCAACTGCACGAATTCGTAGTTGCGGTTGAGTGGTCCATCCTGGGGATTGGAGCGGTCGACGATATAGCTGGCGGTCGCCAGGTTGCGACGGCCCCAACGGCCGTCCACGGCCATCTCGGCGCGGCGGATGTCGCCCGATCCGTCCACCGTCGCATGGCCCCAGCCCCGGATTCGGTCGGACGGCTGGAAGCTGCCCTGAACAACCCAGTCGGAGGTCTGGGCCGCCAGCCCGGTCGGATCGTAGAGGTTGTTCGGCGCGTCGGGGATCGGGATGCGGAAGTCGTCCTGTTCGGCGTCGCGCATGCTGCGTCCGACAAACAGGCTGGCGGTCCGGCCCTCGCTCCAGCGCAGGGTCGCGCGCACCCCGGCCGTGATGCGGACCCCGGCCTCCATCAGGTCGTAGCCAGGGAAGCGGTCGATCCGGAACAGGGACGATTCGTCCAGCTCCAGCGTCTGGGCGTCCTCGACCGGGATGCGCGGATCGAGGTCCGGATCTGTCGAGATCGAAATCTGGCCCAGCGGCTCGACGATGAGATCCGCCCCGTCGCTGAGGCGGCGGATCAGGGGGTAGCTGACGTCCAGGCCGATCGTGGCACGCTGGCGCGTGATGGTCTCGTCTTCCAGCCCGAGGATCGGCGGCAGGTCGGCGACCGAATAGACATCGACGCGGCCATCGACGAACGGCTCGTAGCGCACGCCTGCGGGTGAGGTGAAGGACCGGCGCCAGTCCAGCTGACCGGTCACACGCCGGCTGTCGACGCCGGGCAGACCGAGGGTCGAGCCCACCGGAATGATCTCGGGCCGCAGGACGGGGCTGCCGAAGTAATCGTCGCGATAGAGCGACACGGCGGACCCGCGCAGGCGCAGGCGGCCGCCGAGGACGGCGCCGGCCGGCTCCCACCGGGCGTCGATCAGGGGCGCCACGAGCGGCAGGGAGCCGTCGGACTCGAACACGTTCAGCGCCGGGGTCACGTCGTTGAACCGGGCGACCCGCAGGCTCTGGATCGAGAAGGCGGCGACCGACAGATAGGACCGCGCGGTCTGGCGTTCGGCGTAGAGCTGGCTGATCAGCCGGCGCTGGTCGCCGTAGTAGAGGCCGTTGTCCTGATACGGGTCGATGACGTCGTAGCGGTCGAACAGGGTCTTGTCGGAGGTCCGCTCGGCGGTGAAGCCCCAGCGCCAGGGGCCCGCCGGATCGAACTTGCCGTAGCCGAGGAAATAGCTGCGGCTGGTGCGGTCGCCGAAATCGACGTTGCTCTCGGCCCGACCATCGCCGTTCAGGTCGAAGTCGCCGAAATTCCGGGCATAGGTATAGCCGCCGCGGGCCACGATGGTCCCCTCGGCGAAGCGGCGGCGCCATTGCAGGTTCAGGAACGGCAGGACCCGGGTGTTGAACTGCGGGCTGATCAGCCAGTCCTCGGACGGCGACATGACTTTCAGATAGGGCGTCTCCACCGACACGCCACGCCCGTCGTCATAGTTGAAGATCGGGATCAGGAAGCCCGAGGCCCGCTCCACTGTCGGATCGGGATGGGCAAAGAAGGGCGTCCAGAGAACCGGAACCCCGCCGACCTTGAACACGGCGTTGCGATAGAGAACCGCGCGCAGCTCCTCGTCCTGGACCACCTTCTCGGCCTGGATCGAGATACTGGGCGTCTTCGGATTGCCCTCGGCGTCGCAGATCGGGCAGGGGGTGAAGAGCGCGTAATTCAGCTCGTTCACGTTCTCGGAACGCCGCACTGCCGTGGCGGCCATCAGGCTGGCGCCGTTGGTCGTGCGGGTGGCGAAGTCGACGGCCACGCCGGCCCGCAGGTCGGAATCGAGCTCGAGGTGGCTGGCGAAGACGGTGTTGCGATCGGGATCGACCAATTCCACGTCGCCGTCCGCCGTGCCGATGCCCTGGGCGATGTCATATGTGACCGCGCGGCCGCGCAGGGTGTGCCCCTGGAAACGGGCATAGACCCGATCCCGTTCGCCCGTGGCGCTGATGACGTCGCCCTGACGCCCGGCCTGGTCGGCTTCGATATAGATCGCATCCGGCGTCAGGCCGTCCTGAACCACGGCCGGCGGCGGGGCCTGGGCGGGCGCGGTCTGGGCCATCGCGGGCAGAGGCGTACAGGCCAGCAACGCCGCCCCCGCCAGGAGGCGGTCGCGCAGTGCGTTCTTGCGAGAGACGGCGCCTTCAGCCCGCATTGATCAACCGTTCCTTCAGGCCCCCGCCGGAGGCCCGCTTACCCGTCTTCGGTATAGAACAGCAAGGTGAAGGCAGCGAGCGCTGTCAGGATCGCGGGCAGCCAGGCGGCCACGAACGGCGGCACCACCTCGGCCGAGCCCATGGCGGCTGAGAACTGACTGAGGAAGAAGAAGGCGAAACCCAGCACCACGGCGGCGACCGCCATGCGCGCCAGGTCGCCCAGACGCATCAGTCGCAGCGAGAAGGCGGCGGCCAGGATGGTCATGGCGGCGAAGGCCAGGGGCGTGGACAGCAACGACTGGAGCCGGAGCCGGTAGGCGGTGGATGAGAAGCCGGCGTCCTCGATGCGCTGGATCTGGCCGGGCAGGGACCAGAAGGGCGTCGACTGCGGCCGGGCGAAACGCTCGAACGCCTCTTCGTCCGCGAGCGCCGACGGCAGGTCGAGAGTGGCGTAGCGGACGGCGCGCTGGCCGGTCTGGGCGCCGACCGCGTCGAACAGCCGCCAGCGGCCCGCGCTGAGACTGGCAGATGGGGCGTCGATCCTTTCGGTGAACTGGCGCTGTCCCTGCGGATCGGTGGCGTAGATGAAGAAGGTCACGTCGAGCAGCCGCGCATTGGCGCGGTCCTGACGACCGGCGCGGATCACCATCTGGCGTGGGCCCTCGCCCTCGCGCAACCAGATCGCCTGTTGCTCCTCCGCTCCCAGCACGGACCCCGAGATGCGGGCGCGCTCGCGCTGGAACAGACCGTCGGCCGAGGCGGCCACGGGGCCGATCACGGTCACTGTGAGCACGCCGAGCACGAGCGCGGCCCCGGCTGCGGGCAGGACGAACCGCCAGGCGGACACCCCCGCCGCGCGCATGGCGACCAGCTCCGAACGCCGGTTCAGACCGACGAAGGCCCCCAGGGTGCCGAACAGGAAGACGAAGGGCAGAAGCTGGACGATCACCGCAGGGGACTTCAGCAGCATCAGTCCGAGGATGCGCAGGCCCGACAAGTCGGTGTCCGACCCCAGGCCCCGCGAGATCTCCACGAAGTCGATCAGCATCACCAGGGCGGCGATGACCGCCAGGGCAACGCCTAGCGCGCGGGCAAGCTGGATCAGCACATAGCGTTCGATCCGCCCGATGCGGAGCGCGCTCAGGATGTGCCGGGGCGCGTCGGCGATGGATCCGAAGCCGCTCATGCGAACCGCGCCTTCAACTGGGCAACAGGCGACCGGCCTTTCGACCGGCGGGGCTTCAGCGCCCGGAACAGGAGTCGAAGGGCGAAGGCGGTCGCCGCGATGGGCAACAGATACTGGAAGACGTTCAGCCAGCTGTTCCAGGCGCTGGCGGCGACGACCGCGTAGCCGAAGATGCGGACCAGCAGGAAGGCGGCGGATGCCTTGGCTATCCTCATGCCGTAGCCCGTGCGGCTGATGGCCCCTCCCATGATGGCGGCCAGGGCCATGGCCATGGCGGTCAGGGCGTAGAGCGGCGAGGACAGGCGGCTGTGCGCCTCGGCCAGCAGTTCGCCGCGGGGACCGGTGTCGCGGATCAGATCGGGCGTCGGGGTGAAGAGCTGGGTGATCCAGAGGTCGGCGGGCTTGTAGCGGATGTGCTCGTCGTTGCTGACGTACTGACCCAGCGGGAAGACGTAACCGTCGAACGACAGCTGGTTCAGCACGCCCTTGGAATCGTACTGCTGCCACGAGCCCTGTTTCATGGTCAGGACGGGCTGGCCGTCGACCCGGCCGAAGCGCGCCTCGGTCGCGTCCCAGGTCGTCGATTTGTCCCCGTCCTCGACGTAGATGAAGAGGTTCTTCAGCAGGCCATTCTGTTCGATCTGCTGGACGTAGACGGTCAGGCCGTTGGGGCCCTGAACGAACCGGCCCTCCTCGACCAGCAGGGCGGCGAGGTCGGTACGGATCTCGAACGCCTGTTCGCGCGAGGTGCGCTGGGCCCAGGGCTGGATCACGACATTGGTCGCAAGGGCCACGAGAGCCACGGCCAGGGCCAGCCGTGCCGAGGGCGCGATCATCTGCCAGCGCGACATGCCGCTGGCGTAGGCGGCGGTCAGTTCCTGTTCCCGCTGCAGTCGGGTCAAGGCGATCAGGGCCCCGACGAACAGGCCGATGGGCAGGATGACGCCGACCAGCTGAGGCACCGCCAGCAGCGTCAGTTTCAGCATGACCCAGACGCTCTGCCCGCGCTCGACGATGACCTCGAGCTGGTCGAGGCTCTGGCTCAGGAGGCCGATTCCGACCAGCGAGCCGCAGGCCGCCAGGACGGGCAAACTGATCTGGCGGAAAAGGTAGCGTTGAATCAGGGTCATGCGGGCGATGAAATCACCCGGTTGCGGGCGCGGACGTTGGGGCGCATCTAATACACGTCCGGGCGCGCCGCCGACAATGGCGGGCGTGACCACCCACAGTTCAATGACCGGGAGTCTACCCCGGCCGGAGTGCGCGTTTCCATGAAGATCGATTTCGTCGCCGAAGCCGGCGTAGCAGGCGTTCTCGCCATCCTCGTCCATGACGGTCGCAGCCTGACCGGGGCGGGCGGCGATCACGACGCCGCCGCAGGCGGGTCCCTGACCCGGGCGATGTCCGCCAGCCGCTTCACCGGCGGCGCCAATTCCAGCCTGATCATCGCCGCGCCCACGGGCGTCAAGGCCGATAGCATCGTGCTGGTCGGTGCGGGCGAGGCCGGCAAGTTCGACGACCTGGCGCTCGAGACCGCCGCCGGCGCCGCCTACAACGCCGTGAAGCTGTCGGGCGCAGAGACCCTGACGATCGATCTTGGGCACCTGTCCGCAGCCGAGGCCGCGCGCGCCGCCTTCGCGGTTCGTCTGGCCGCCTATCGCTTCGACAAGTACCGGACCAAGGAAAAGCCGGACAAGATCCCGTCGATCCAGACCGTCCATATCATCACCGGGGACATCGCCGCCGCCAGGGCCGCGCTGGAACCGCTGAATGCTGTCGCCGACGCCGTCTACTTCTCGCGCGATCTGGTCGCCGAGCCGGCCAACATCCTCTACCCGGCCGAGTTCGCCCGACGGGTCAAGGAGCTGGAGCGTCTGGGCCTGAAGGTCGAGATCCTCGGCGAGAAGGAGATGGAGAAGCTGGGCATGCACGTCCTGCTGGGCGTGGGTCAGGGTTCGGTTCGCGAGAGCCAGCTGGCCGTCATCCAGTGGAACGGCGGCAAGGCCGGCGACGCGCCGATCGCCTTCGTCGGCAAGGGAGTCTGCTTCGACACCGGCGGCATCTCGATCAAGCCGGCCGCCGGCATGGAAGACATGATCTGGGACATGGGCGGCGCGGCCGCCGTGGCCGGCCTGATGCATGCGCTGGCGGGCCGCAAGGCCAGGGTCAATGCCGTCGGCGTCCTCGGTCTGGTCGAGAACATGCCCGACGGCAACGCCCAGCGCCCGGGCGACATCGTCAAGTCGATGTCGGGCCAGACGGTCGAGGTCATCAACACCGACGCCGAGGGTCGCCTCGTTCTCGCCGACGCCCTCTGGTACACACAGGACCGCTTCAAGCCGAAGTTCATGGTCGATCTGGCCACGCTGACGGGCGCCATGATCGTCGCCCTGGGCCTCGACTACGCGGGCGTGTTCTCGAACTCCGACGCACTGGCCGACGCCATCCTGGCGGCCGGTCCCAAGGTCAACGAGAACGTCTGGCGGATGCCGCTGCCGCCGCAGTACGACAAGATCATGGACAGCGTGAACGCCGACGTGAAGAACTCGGCCGGTCGCGATGGCGGGTCAATCACGGCCGGCCTGTTCCTGCAGCGCTTCACCAACGGCGTGCGGTGGGCCCATATCGACATCGCGCCGGTGGCCTGGGTCACCAAGTCCACGCGGACGACCGTCCCCGACGGCCCCGTGGGCTGGGGCGTGCGTCTGCTGGATCGCATGGTGGCCGACACCTACGAAGGCTGATCGGGTGAGCGGGACCGGGGAAATCTGGTTCTATCATCTGGAGCGGTCCACGCTGGATCAGGTCCTGCCTGAACTGCTGGACCGCACCCTTCAACGCGGCTGGCGGGCGCGGGTCCGGGTCGCCGACCCGGATGCACGCCAGGCCATCGACGAACGGCTGTGGACCTGGCGGGACGAGTCCTTCCTGGCCCACGGCCTGTCGGATCAACCCCATCCGGAGCGCCAGCCCATCCTGCTGACGGCGGGAGACGAGAACCCGAACGGGTCTCAGGCGCTGTTCATTGTCGATGGTTCAGACATGGACCTCACAGAGGAGTTCGAGCGATGCTTCATCATCTTCGACGGTCGCGACGAGACGGCGCTGCACCGGGCGCGGGAACGCTGGAAGGCCCTGAAGGAGCAGGGGGCGAACCTTGCCTACTGGAAGCAGTCGGACGAGGGGCGCTGGGAAAAAGCGGCCTGATCGCGGCCCTCTTCCTGGCCGCTTGCTCATCGACTCCGTCCACGATCGGCGAAGCCTCCGGGCCTTCGGTGATCGAGCAGGCCGAGGCGAACCAGCCGGTCGGATCGCACATGCCGGACGACGACGCCGACCTCTGCAAGGCCGCCGACTTCCAGTATCTGGTCGGCAAGCACAGGAACGAGATCCCGGTGCCGGTGGAGGTGGTCAACCGCCGCGTGGTCTGTACGACCTGCCCGGTGACGATGGACTTCTCGCCCCATCGGCTGAACATCTTCTACAACACCCGGACCGAGCTCGTGGAGCAGGTCCGCTGCGGGTAGTCGCCGCACTGATGCTGGGCGGCGTGCTGCTGACGGCGTGCGCCCCGACGCCGGCACCCGAACCGACCAGGCCGCAGCGTTGCGATGCGGCGGCTGCCCGGTCCCTGATCGGGAGCCATCGCGGCGCGGTCGATTTCGCGGCCGGGGCCGATGTGCGGTTCGTCTGCACGACCTGTTCCGCGACCGAGGACTATCGCCCCAACCGTCTCAACATCCGCTTCGACGAGGCCACCGGGATCATCCGCAGCGTCGACTGCGGCTGATCCCGGCCCCGCCTGGCGCTACCAGCGCCAGGCGTCGTTGATGACCTCGATGATGTAGCCGTCGTAGCTGTCGATCAGATAGATCGTGGTGTCGACGGCGACCCACTGGGTTCCCGGAGGCGGGTAGCCCAGGCCGTAGGTGCGGTAGTCGCTCAGGCTGTAGCGCCAGAAGATCGAGGGCAGGTAGTCGCCCTGGTAGTAGCGCTGGCCAAAGTATTGCCTCGGCACCGAGTAGTAGCCGTAGTTCGGCGCGAAATAGAAGCCTGAGCGGAAGCCGGTGTAGCCCCGGAAACCGCGATCGTTGCGCCACCAGTCATTGCTGCGGCCCCGGTTCCAGTCGCGACGCCAGTCGTTCTGGTTCCAGCGATTGCTCCAGCCACCGTAATCGCGGCGACCGTTGCGGTCCCCCTGCCAGTTGCGGCCGCCGTTGTTGCGGTCGCGGTCCCAGCGGCCGCCGTTGTTGCCGCCGTAGCCCCATCCGCCGCCGTTGTTTCCGCCGTTGCCCCATCCGCCGCCGTTGTTGCCGCGACGATCCTCGTAGGCACCGCGAACATTGTAGCAGACCAGCAGGCCGTCGTTGTTGCCGATGTCGCTGGACGAGCAGCGCGCCAGTTCGATCGAGGTGCCACGGACGTTGCCGCGCATGTCGCGGCAGTCAGCATAGAGCCGACCCTGGTTGACATAGGACCCGCTGCAGCTGTCAGCGAAGCTGCCGCGCGGGGCGACTCTTTGGGGGCCGTTGCCGTCGTCCATCGCCGGGGCGCTTTCCTGGTCGCCGCCGTTCCGGCCACCTTCGCGATCGCGTCCATCGTTGCCGCGATTCCAGTCCTGTCCGTCGTTGCCGCCACGGTTCCCGTCCAGGCCACCGTTCCCGTTGTCGTCACCGTCCGGGTTCCAGCCGCCGCCGCCATAGTCCTGGGTCGGGGGCGCAGGAGGCGGTGGTGTCTCCTCGGTAGGCCAGGTCGCCTGATCCGGGCGGGTCCAGCCGCCGCCGTTGCTGCCATCGTCGCCGCGGTTCCAGCCACCGCCGCCGCCATCTCCACCGCCCCGGTCCTGATCGCCGCCGTCGTTACCGCGGTCGTCGCGGCCACCGCGTTCACGATCCTGGGCGGGCGGTTGAACTGCGGGCCTCTCGGAAACCGAGTTGCGGACAGGCGGAGCCGGTTCGTCGGACTGGTACCGTGCGCCCGAGTCGTTCGACGGCGGGGACGGGTCGGACTGTTGCTCCTGTTGCTGCTCCTGATCCTGGGCAAGGGCCAGGGTGGGCAGGCCCGCCGGGATGGCCAGGGCGGCTGCAGCGGCGAAGGCCGTCAGCATCGATTTCATATCGCTTCTTCCCCGCACGCCGGTTCTCCGGCGGCTCGTGATGACGGTCGTCTTTCGTCGATGAACGGTGGCTGAACGACGGTCGAGGCGCTTCTGACGGTTTGTGACGGGCTTGCGGCCAGGGTTGGGGCGGCCCAGATCAGCGGCCTGAGCTCATCCGCAGGAGACGCCGTCATGACCGCCCCGATCGAGCTCTGGTACTGGCCCACGCCCAACGGCTGGAAGGTCTCCATCGCCCTGGAGGAGATGGGACTGGCTTACGAGATGAAGCCGGTGAACATCGGCGTGGGCGAGCAGTTCACGCCGGAGTTCCAGGCGATCAGCCCCAACGGCCGGATGCCCGCCATCGTCGATCCCGACGGACCGGGCGGGGCGCCGCTGTCGATCTTCGAGAGCGGGGCGATCCTGCAGTACCTCGGCAACAAGTCCGGGAAATTCTATCCGACTGATGTTCGCCAGCGGGTCGAGATTGACCAGTGGCTGTTCTGGCAGGTCGGCGGCCTGGGGCCGATGGCGGGGCAGACGCACCATTTCCGCCAGTACGCTCCGGCGATCATCAAGGACCAGAGGCAGATCGCCTATAGCGTCCGCCGTTACACCGACGAGACGCACCGGCTTTACGGCGTCATGGACCGGCGGCTGGCGGATCGGGATTATCTGGCGGGCGACTATTCGATCGCCGACATGGCGGCCTGGCCCTGGATCCTGCCGGAGCACCAGGGACAGGACCTGGCGCATTTCCCGCATCTGGCGGCCTGGATGGCGCGGGTCGGAGAGCGGCCGGCGGTGAAGGCCGGACGGGCGCTCGGCGACGAGATGCGGCGTAACCTGGCGGCTTCCGGCAAGGCGGCGGAAGAGGCGCGGAAGGTCCTGTTCGGTCAGCGCGCGCGTTAAGGTCCGCAGCACTAAGGTAAACGCCGTCTTGACGGTATATTTCGGAGGCATGAATCGAGTGTGGAGTATTCATTCCTCCTTTACTGAAAAGAATTTGTAGCTCCGGGCGCTGTTAACTTTAACTTCAAACCGGGGGTATTTGATCACGGTCGAAGGGCGGGTCCAGAACGGACGTCCGCCATCGCAAAGGACGACCGTGATGAACGCGCCAGAAACCGCGCCGGAACTGCACAACGAGGTCGAGGCGGCCCCGTTGCCCCTGCCCACCGCCGACATGGACGGCGACGCCCTGTTCCGGCTGGGCATGATGTATTCGTCGGGATCGGGCGGTTGCCCGATGGACCGGGTCTCGGCCCACATGATCTTCAACCTGGCGGCCATGAAGGGCTCGATCGAAGCCCGGGTCTATCGCCGCGAGATGTCCGAGGAGATGGAACGCGACGAGATCGCCGAGGCCCAGCGCGCAGCCCGTCGCTACATCGACGCCGGCGTGGTCAAGCTGGCGGCCTAGTCCCGAAGTTCGTCATCCTCGGGTTTGATCCGAGGATTGTACGTGGGGTTTGGGTTTCGTCTGTCTGTCCGGACGAAAAACACCCTGACGAAACGGACGAAACCGCCGCCGGTCGCTCTCTCCGCGAACCGTGATCAGCAGTCTACACCCGCCGGGTACCAAGGCGCTTTCAAGGGCCGAAACGGGCGTCGAACCCAGGCGCTGTCGTGTTTCGGAACGTCGAATTGATTTTTATCTTCGACGGTTGGAGGCGTTCCCGGCCGCCTAGAACTGCTGGTACTGGCCGTTGATCGAATAGTTGAACCCGATCGGCAGGGCGTTGCGGACCTGGGTGAAGAAGTTGGCCAGCTCCCCGAGGGTCGAGCGCGGCACGAACAGGATGTCGCCGCGGCGCAGTGCGATCACCTCACCGCGACGCTGGTGCAGATCCACCACCCGCATCATCCGCACGCTTCCCGGTCCGCGGCGGATCAGGGCGACCTGCTGCGGCCGGGCGCTGGGCAGGAAGCCGCCGGCCTGGATGACGGCCTGATAGGCGTCGATGTCGCCGTTCATGTCGTAGACGCCGGGCGTGCGCACCTCGCCGTCGACCCAGACCTTTATCGGCCCCGCGGTCTTCAGCGTCACCTCGACCACCGGCCGCACCAGTTGCGACGCATAGGCCGAGCTGAGTTCGTATTCGAGTTCCGACAGAGTCCGGTCCGCCGCCATGGCCTGGCCGATCAGGGGCAGGGCGATGCGACCGTCCGGACCGACCCGCAACGTCCGCGTCAGCTCGGTCGCCGTCGGCGTCGCCACCTCGATCTCGTCGCCGGGGTAGAGCAGGTATTCGGGTTCGTCGTCGGTCCAGTCGGCGAAAGCGATGTCGTTGAAATCGCCTTGCTGGACACGCACGCCACGCGACGTCGACGAGCCCGAGGCGCAGCCGGCCACGGGCGAAGCAACCATGGCCGCAGCCATCGTCCAAAGAATCTGACGCCGATCGAACATAGGAAGACCCTCGCCAGTTATGGGTAACGCATGGTTAACGCCGACAGGCGAAGGATCGGAGACGGTTCACTCTGCTACGGATTCGCCTGTTCCCATGCGTTCGGCCACCACGACAGCCTATGTCTCGGCGCGACCGCGCTATGGGCTGTTCGACGTGATCGGCCTTCTGTTCCGCGAACTGCTGGTGATGATCCTGGTGTTCGTGCTGGTCCTGGCCATCGGCGCTGCGGCGGTCCTGACGCTGAAGAAGACCTACACGGCCGGGGCCAGCCTGCTGGTCAACGCCGGTCAGGAATATGTCTACCAGCCGCGCGTCGGCGGGCTGGCGGATCGCCAGTCCCAGCCGCCCGCCGTCGGGGAGGTCGCCCAGGCCGAGGCCGGCATCATCGGCACGCGGGAAGTAAAGCTGAGAGCCGTGCGCGCGCTGGGGCTGCCGTTCTTCCAGAAGCCGGGCAAGGTCTCGACAGGCCCCGTCGCCAGGCAGGAAGGCGATGCGATCAAATTCATCAACGACGGCCTGACCATTTCGACCACGCCCCAGGGCGCGACGATCGGTCTGGGCTTCGAGAGCGACAGCGCCGAGAAGTCTGCACGGGTCCTGAACGCCATCATCGACCAGTATCTGATCTATCGCCGCGAGGTGTTCCAGGATCGGTCCACCCCCGCCATCCAGACGCAGCGCCGGGTGTTCGAGGACGAGCTGGCCGACGTCGATCACGCCTACGAGACCTTCCTCGCCACGAACGACATCGGCGATTTCACCGCGACCAAGACCGCGCTGGCTGCGGTGTATCAAACGATCCTGGCGGACAAGTTCTCGGTCGAGAGCCAGTTGAACCAGGCGGCACGGCGGCTTGAGACACTGGAAGCGCAGCAGGAGCGTACGCCCGCCGAGGTGACCCTGCAGCAGGACTTGAATGTGTCGGCCAACGATCAGGTCCTGCAGCTGCGCACCGAGCGCGAGCAGCTGCTGGCCCGCTATCAGCCCGAGAGCCAGCCGATCCTGGACATTGAGGCCCGGATCGCCGGGTTGCAGGCGTACGTCGCCAATGGCGATACCGTCGGCGCCAAGGAGGTTCGTCTGGGGCCGAACCCGGTCTGGACCGAGCTCGAGACGACCCGGATCACGACCCTGGCGGAGCGGGATTCCCTGTCAGCGAGGCTGTCGTCGGTGAACCGGCAACTGGCCGATGTTCAGGAGCGGCAGGCACGATTGACACGTGAAGAGTCGCAGAACTCCACTCTGACCTCGAACCGCGACGTGCTGACGGCGTCGATCCGCGAGTTCCAGCAGCGCGAGACCCAGAGCCGGGCCGACAACGGACTGGTCGCCGCCGGGGCCGACAATGTGCGGGTCATCGAGCGGGCGGCCGCGCCGACGCGGGGGACCAGTCTGAAGCTGCCTCTGCTGGCCCTGGTCATCCTGTTCGCCGGCTTTACGGCCCTGTGCGTCGGTCTGCTGCGGGTGTTTACCCGGCGCGGCTATGCGACGCCGGCCATCGCGGGACGGACGCTGGAGATGCCCGTTCTCGCTGTCGCCCCGATGAAGGCCCATTGAGATCATCGTGTTAGCCTTCGGGCCCAGAGTCATCGCGTAACCGATTCGTATGGTCGATCTCACATCAGAAATGGCGGGCCTCTGGGCCGCGCTGGGATCGGCCCCCGCTCACCGCGGACGTGTCATCCAGTTCGCCTGCGCCAACTCCGGGGAAGGCGCCTCGACCGTCGCACGCGAGTTCGCGCGGCTGGCGGCGGTGCGGGCGAGAAAGCCCGTCTGGCTGATCGACGCCGATCTGGCCCAGCCTACGCAACAGGAGGCGGTGGCCGCAGAGCCCGAGCGGTTCGGACGGCTGGGGGCGGCGGCTTCGTCGTCGCCGAATGGAGCGAGCTTCTTCGCCGTGACGCCGCCGGTCATGGGGCGAGACAACAAGCCGATCGCGCCGGCGCGGCTGATGACGGCGCGGCCCTGCCTGGGCGGTCGGCTGTGGATCACGCGTTTCCGGGCCGAGGTGCTGAGGTCCGGGCAGAGGGCGGAACCCCTGCCGGATCCGCGCTACTGGGATGCGATGCGGAAGCATGCCGACACGGTGGTGATCGACGCCCCGGCGGCGGATCGCAGCGACCTGTGCATCACCCTGGCGCCCTATGTCGATGCGACGGTGCTGATCGTGGCGGCGGAGAGCACGGCGGCGAACGAGCCGGTCATTCTGCGCGACGAGATCGAGTCCGTCGGCGGGCGGATCGCCGGCGTGGTGGTCAATCGCTCGACCTACAGCCCTCCGGCCTTCCTCAGGCGGCTGACGGGCTGACCGCGTTCAGGCGGGCCAGTTCGCGCGCGCCGTAAAAGCGCGGCTCGAAGCCTTTCATCCAGAATGTCTTTCCCAGACCGCGTGCGGCCTTGTCCATCATCCGGGCGCGTGAGGGATGGGCGATGACGGTCAGGGCGATCGCGGCGACGCCCCAGACGAGGGCCTGCCCGGCGCCGACGACCATCCAGCGGGCGACGCCGGGCCAGTCGCGGGCCCTGGCGGCGGTCTGGCTGGGGCCCTGGCCGTAGGCGAAGGCGCGGGACAGGGCGTAGCGCAGGGTGGCGCGATGGGGCGGGGCGAACTCGTCGACCCAGGCGTCCGCGGCCCAGCCGAAGGTCCCGCCGCGCGCTTCGAGGGCCGCGAACAGGGCGTCGTCCTCGCCGCCGGACTGATCCGCCGCGACGTCGAAGGGGGCGGGCCCGGGCAGGGCCGTGGCCCGGATCATCAGGGAGTTGCCGCAGCCCCAGGGCTTGTCGATCCGTTGGGTCCGGGCGGGGCCTTCGCGACCGAAGAAGGCCTCCAGATGAGGTCTGGCCCAGCCGGCAGCGTCGGGCACGCGACCGGCGATGGGGCCGAAGACGACGTCGGCCTTCGTCTGCTCCAGGGCGGCGAGGAGGGCGGCCAGCCAGCCGGTGGAGGCGGCCTCGTCGTCGTCGAGGAAGGCGATCCGGGGGGCGTCGGTCATCGACAGGCCGGCGTTGCGGGCCGTGGCCACGCCGGGGCGGGGCTCGTGGCGGTAGATCAGGGGGCAGGGGCTGTCGGCGGCCAGGCGGGTGACCGTGGCCGCCGCCGTCCCGGAGGGGTCGTTGTCGACGACGACGATGGAGGTCATCGGCGCCGTCTGGGCAAACAGGGAGCGCAGCGCCCGCTCGAGGCTCTCCGGGCGGCGCATGGTCGGCACGATGACCGACACAGGCTGCATCACACGGCCTCGGCGTAGAGGGCGGCGCGATAGAGGCGCAGCGAGAAGGCGCGGGCCTTTGTGGGCATCCAGGTGGTGGTGGCGGCGCGCTTGATCCAGGGACGGATGGCGCCGATCGCAGGGATCTTCTTCAGCAGGCGGGCGGCCTTGTAGCTGGGATAGGTTCCGACGATGTCGGGATGGCGGGCGACGACGCGGGCGAAGTTTCCGGCGGACTGTTCGTATTTCCCGGCGAGGGCCTCGACCGTGTCGAGGCCCATATGGGTGGCGGGGTTGTCGACGTGCACCACGCGGAACCGGCGCGACACGCGCATGGCCCACTCGACATCCTCCCAGCCCCAGCCGGAGAACTCGGCGTCGAAGGTCTCGGCCTCGAAGACGTCGCGGCGAACGAGGAGGTTGGAGGTGAAGACGTATTTCTCCGGCGTGCGGGCGCGCTCGTGCCAGGGGACGCAGTCGCTCTTCGCGGCCATCGAGCGATGGACCTGGAAGCGGGCGTCGGTCGGGGCCTGCAGCAGGGAGAAGCCGCCGAAGGCCACGGCCGGGTCCTCGCGCGCGACCAGCTCGGCCCAGGTCCACAGGAAGCGGCGATGGTCGGGGCGCATGTCGCTGTCGAGGAACAGGAGCGAGCCCGCGCGCGCCGCTGTGGCCAGACGGTTGCGGCCCTTGGAGCGGCCTTCATTGGCCTTGAGGGTGATCAGGCGGGCGGGGAGGGCCATGGCCCTGATCCGGGCCTGCAGGCTCGCGGTCAGGTCCGGGTCGTTGGTGCCGTCGTCCATGACGATGACCTCGACGGCGCGGTCGACGGCGCCGGCCTCCTCGTCGAGGAGCTGGAGCAGCTCGGACGGGTCGTCGCGCAGGAAAGGGATCAGGACCGAGACGGCGGGCTTCGCGCCGCGTCGTTTGGCATTGTCGGTGATGACGGGACGGCTCATGCGGTCGCTCTCCGGGACAGGCGGGCGCCGATCAGGCGCGCAGCGAGGTCGCGGACCCCGGCGGCGTTCAGGACCATGACGACGACGGCGTAGACCACAGCCCCGACCCCGGCCTTGAGCATCAGCTCGGCCACGCCGCCCGGTGCGGGCAGGGGCAGGACGGCGGCGGCCATGGCGACGCAGGCGACGCCGCAGCGAACGAGGGTGTCCCACGGAATCGGCATGGCGACGATCTTTCGACCCATGCCGATGGAGGCGAGCAGGCCGATTGCGAAGCTGGTCGTCGTGGCGATGGCGGCGCCCATGACGCCCATCATCGGCACCAGGATCAGGTTGAGGATGACGTTCGCTCCCGCCGGGATACACAGGGTCAGCAACAGCCGATCGGTGCGGCGCCCCAGCACGAAGGACTGGCTGAGATAGTAGGCGGTCGAGCCGGACAGGAGGGCCGACAGGGCGATCCACGGGGTGACGGAGGCGGCGACAGAGCGGAGGTCCTCGCCGATCATGAAGTCGGCGAGCGGGCGGGCGACCAGGGCCACGCCGACGGCGGCGGGCAGGCCGATCAGGATGAAGGTCGAGGCCTGTTCGCAGGCGGCCTTCATGAAGGCGTCGCGGCTGCCGCGCTCCCAGGCCATGATCAGGGCGGGCGTGCCGGCCGCGCCGAGCCAGATGAACAGGACGTCCAGGGTGCGGTTGGCGAGACTGTAGCCTGCGTGATAGGCGCCGACCGCCGCCGGGCCGAGGTAGATCTCCAGCAGGAAGCGGTCGGTCGAGGCCATGATCAGCGACAGGCCCAGGCCGGCCGCGATCGGATAGCCGTAACGGGCGTAGGAGCCGAGCCGGTCGCGGTAGAGAACTCCGCCCCGCGCCCGTTTCAGCTCGCCCGGCAGGACGAAGGGCAGGACCAGCAGGGGGCCGACGGCAAGGCCGATCAGGGGTGAGGCGGCGCCGACGCCGTGAAAGGCGCAGTAGGCCCCGATGGCGAAGCCTCCGAGGGTGACGGCGATGTCCATCCCGGCCGATTTGGTGACCTCGCCCGAGGCGCGGAACCGCTCCTGCGCGAGCTTGGCGAAACATCGGATGGGGATGCCGACGAGACCGGCGGCGATGGCCAGCTTCAGCCCCGGACCGATGGGGACGGCCCACAGGATCAGCCCCGCGACCGGCAGGCCGGCGAGGGTGACGACGGCGGCGGTGCGGTACAGCGTCAGGAAATGGTCGGCCAGGGACTGGCCTTCCTCGGCCGCCCAGAAGCGCGCCATGGCGGCTTCCAGCCAGCTGAAGGTCCCGACGTGGATCAGGGTCATGACCGAGAAGGCGATGGCGTAGCGGCCGAAATCCTCGGCCGACAACAGGCGGGTGAAGACCACGATGGCCCCGAACCCGACCAGACCCTGGATGATGTTGGCGGGCAGATAGCCCCAGACGCCGCGCCAGAACATCAGCGCACAGCCGCGCGGTCGCCGAGCAGGACGGGGATGGTGACGACCATGATCCGGAGGTCGAGCCACAGGGACTGCCGCTCGATGTATTCGATGTCGAGCTGGACCCGGCGGCGAACGTCCTGGGCGGAGTGCAGGGGTCCGCGCGAGCCCTTGATGGCGGCCCAGCCGGTCATGCCCGGCTTCATGCGGTGGCGATGGGCGTATTCGGCGACGAGGCGGGCGCTCTCGACCGCGCCGGTCTTCATGCCGATGGCGTGGGGACGGGGGCCGACCAGCGACATCTCGCCCTTCAGGACATTGAAGATCTGGGGCAGTTCGTCGAGGCTGGTGGAGCGGATGAAGCGACCGATGCGGGTCACGCGGTCGTCGTCGGTGGTGACCTGACGGCTGGCGGTGGCGTCGGCGGCGTCCTGGCGCATCGAGCGGAATTTCCAGACCACGATCTCCTCGTGGATGAAGCCGTGGCGGCGCTGGCGGAAGAAGATCGGGCCGGGGCTGTCGAGGCGGATTGCGAGGGCCGTCAGGGCCATGACGGGGGCCAGCAGGATGAGGGCGACCGTGCCGATGACGATGTCCTGGATCCGCTTGTTGAAGGCGCGACGGTCGTCGTCCACCCGGCCGTCGAGCGAGGCGAGCGGCGCGCTGGCCAGACGGTCGAGGGCGGCGCTGCGTTCGCCGGCGTCGGCCGGGTCGACCAGCAAGGTGACCTCGTTGGGCAGGGCCGACAGGCGGGCAGTCAGTTCGCGGACGCGCTTCTCGGCCCTGGGGTCGATGGCCAGGACGATCTTGTCGACATAGGGCGTCATCCGGTGGGTCATGAGCGTCTCGGCATCGCCCAGGACGGGCACGCCAACCACGGTGTCCGGCGAGCGGGCCAGACGGTCGTCGAACACGCCCAGCACATTGATGTCGCGGCGCTTGAGCGCCTCCTTGATCAGGGTCTCGGCGTGGCGGGTGGCGCCGACCAGGACGATGTTCGGCGTCAGGGCGCCCCTGGCCCGCCAGCCGGCGACGAGGTCGCTCCAGCCCATGTGCAGGACATAGAGGCTGATGGTGATCAGGGCGGTCCAGATGATGTAGGCGGACAGGGTCGCCCCGCCTGCGAGGACGGCGTCCAGCAGCACGGCGGCGAGGCCGCCGAGCAGCGCGAGGCCGGCGACGGCGGCCAGATGCAGGGGCGTCTTCTGCCCGCGCGCGAAACGGTAGAGGCCCAGCGATCGCATCAGGCCGAGGACGATGGTCGCGCCGACCGCCAGCGGCACGGCGGCGGACAGGGGCGTGGCGAGAAGGCCGGCCGGCGTCATGGCCCAGAGGATGGCGACGGTGATGATCGAGACCGCGGCCACGTCGGCGCTGCGGAACCAGTGGACGGCGAGGCGTGAGGCGTGCCGCTGGCGCGCGTTCAGCCAGACCTCGGGACGGAAGGGGCCGCGTCGCGCGGCGCCGTCCGCCTGGCGGCCGACCACGGACCGCGCCGCGAGCGCCTGCAATGCCGATGCGTCGAGCCGCGCGTCGGGCTTGCGGGCGTCGGCAGGCGCCTTCGCACGGCCAATATCGGTGGCGCTGGTCATGGTCGCCATCCTGCACAGGGGCCGTGGATGTCGCGTTAACGCGGCGGCGCGCGACGTGCCGGTCGTGAGGGAGTGATGTCCGTCAGGCCGTCCTGAGCGTCCCGCGCGTTCCTCGACGCTCCAGATGTCCGCCGATCGCCGCCGACTGCACCGCCAGCCGCGCCAGGATGTCGGCCGCTTCCCGATCGCCGGCCAAGGTGGGGAAACCCCGGGTGGCCTGATCCTCGGGGCCGCCCAGGCCGACTTCGTTGAGGACCAGGGGCGTCAGCTCCACCCGGACGGGCCGGTCGCCGTCAATCATGATCGAGGCGATCACGCCCTGCCACGCCGGTGGCGGGTAGGCGCCCTGCGGCTTCTCGGTCTGGAAGATGAAGTTGCCGAGGCCGAACAGAAGAGGGCGGCCCCGCCAGGCGGCCATGCCCTGAAGCACGGGCGAGCCGTGGCCGACGAAGACGCTTGCGCCAGCATCGATGCAGCGTCTGGCGAAGGCCTGTTGCCAGGCCGGGACCTGGCTGTTGTCCGGCTCCCAGTCGTGATTGTGGTGGCAGGCGATCACGGCGTCGGAGGCGGCGGCGGCCTGCCGGATGGCGCCCAGGATCCGCGCCTCGTCCTCTGCGAGCGGGGCGCCCGTCGCCTCGCGCCGCAACTCGTTGACGCCCGGATGGTCAAGGGCGGCCGCGCCGCCGGGGCGGACCTTGCCGGTGGCGAAGCCGATCGCCGAGACCTTGCCGGCCGAGGTTTCGAGGGTGGCGGGAGCCGCCGCCCGCACCAGGTCGGCGCCGCTCCCCGTCGTGCGCAGGCCCGCCGCCTCGATGGCGGCCAACGTGTCCAGAATGCCGCCGCCGCCGAGGTCGAAGGCATGGTTGTTGGCTGTCGTCAGCAGTCCGACCCCGGCGCTTTTCAGGGTCTCCAGGATCTCTGGTCCCGAGGCATGCAGCGTCAGCAGTTCCCGCGTCGGCGCCCCGGCGCGCCGGCCACGAATGACCGTCTCCAGATTGGTGAAGACGGCGTCCGCTCCCCCGAGCGCGCGGACCACGCCGGCCCGTCCGGGCCATTCGGCGGGCATCGGCGCATGTTCGATCAGGGCCTGACCCAGAAGGTCGATACGCAGGCCGCCGGCGCCGGGCGTTGCCGCTCCACACCCCGACAGCGTCGCCATCGCTCCTATGCCCCAGACGAGTTGCCGCCGATCCATCACCATGTACGCCTCCGCACCGGACCATACGTTTCAAGGACGGCAGACCGATAGGGCATGCGTTCAGCGCATGACGTGATACGAAATCGCCATATTGTTGCGGACGTGGCGGACCCGCTGCGACTGTTCCCCCCAGGGGGCCGATCCACGATCGAGGAACGGCAAGGACAACGGGAACCATGATCATGGCGACGACGACCTCCATCCGGACACTGTGCCTGACCGGCTCGGCGCTGGCGGCGCTGACACTTGGCCTGCTCGCATCGCCGGCCGCGGCGCAGACGCCGGTCGCACCTCAGGACGACACGTCCTCGGTCGATGAGATCATCGTGACAGGGTCGCGCATCCAGCGACGCGACGCCGACTCGGTCGGGCCGCTGCTGACGCTGACCGCCGAGGACATCAAGAACTCCGGCGCCGTGTCGGTCGGCGACCTGCTGCAGCGTCTGCCGTCGGCGGGCGTCAGCCTGAACAGCAACGGAACCCAGGGCACATCCTACGGAGCCTCCTCCATCAACCTGCGCTACCTCGGCGGGGCCGAGGGCAGCGGCAACCGGGTGCTGGTGCTTGTGGACGGTCATCGCTGGGTCGATGGCGTGGGCCAGCGCGGCTTCCGTGACTTCGTCGATCTGAACACCATTCCGCTGGGGATGATCGACGGCATCGAGGTGCTGAAGGATGGCGCCTCGGCCATCTACGGTGCCGACGCGATCGCCGGCGTGGTTAATATCCGCACCATCCGCGACTTCGACGGTCTTCGCCTGAACACGCGCGCGGGCATCACCTCTGAAGGCGACGGGGAACAGTATTCGGCCGTAGCCAACTGGGGGCGCCGGTTCGAGAACAGCTCGGTGGTTCTTTCGGCCAGCTATGCGCGCGAGGACGAGATCCTGACGTCGGACCGCGACCTGACCACCCTCAGCCTCGTGCCGCTGATCGCCCCGGGCACCAGCCCGCGCGGGCTGTTCATCCTGCCGGGCCTGTCGAACAACGCCTATTTCGGAACCGCGACGGGATTCGCCACGTCGGGAACGCCCGCGACCCAGATCGCCCTCGGCAACTACGGCGCGGGCAGCCTGGCGGACAACAGTTTCCGGACCGCGACCCTGCCGGAGGACTTCTTCAACACCCAGGCCCAGGGCATCTATTCGGCGGGACCCAGCGAGCGCTACGGCCTGTATGGTCGCTTCCGCGCTGACCTTTCGGACAATGTCTCGGCCCACATCGAGGCTCTCTACAACCGGCGTCAGTCGAACCAGATGTTCTCGCCGGTGCTGCTGGATATCGGCGGCACGGCCGGGACCATCCGGGGCTATTCCCTGGCCAACAACCATCCGTTCAACCCGTTCGGCACGGCCAACGGCGTGCCGACGGCCAATGCGCTGGCCTTCGCTGCGACCTCGGCCTGGCGGGTGCGCAAGGTGATGACCGACCTCGGCAATCGCGACAACATCCAGGACGTCGAGACCTGGCGCATCGGCGCCGGCGCCGAGGGCACGTTCAACGGCTTCGGTCGCGAATGGTCCTGGGACCTGAACGGCAGCTGGTCGCGAAACGAGATCCAGTCGTCGGCCCTGAACGGCGTCAACTACGAGCGTCTGTTCCGGGGGCTGGGCGATCCGGCCAACTGTCTGGCCTCGGCCGGGTGCGTGCCGATCAACCTGTTCGGCCCCATGACGGCCGATATGGCCAACTCCATCCGCTTCACCACGCGGGAGTCCAACTCCACCGAGCTGTTCGACGTGACCTACAATATCACGGGCGAACTGTTCCAGTTGCCGGCCGGGCCGCTGTCGGTGGCGGCGGGCTACGAATATCGCCAGAACAAGGCGACCGACACGCCGGACGCCTATGCCAACTCGACGCCCGTCTTCCTGTCGAACATCTACACGACCACGACGGCCCAGACGCGGGTGCCGACGGTCGGCGAATACAGTCTGCACGAAGGCTATCTGGAGGTCGCCATTCCGCTGCTGGCCGACATGCCGATGGCGCACAGCCTCGATCTGAGCCTGGCGGCCCGCTATTCGAACTACGACACCGTGGGTGACGCCACGACGATCAAGGCGGGCGTGGGCTGGAGGCCGGTGGAGCCGTTGTTGATCCGCGGCACCTATTCCCAGGGCTTCCGGGCCCCGTCGATTCTGGAGCTGTTCCAGGGCGGGCGCGAAGTCAGCATCCAGGCGATCGACCCCTGCAACGGCGGCGCCGCGGCCCGTCCGACCCTGCCGGGCTGCGCCGGCATCCCGGCCAACTACAACCAGGCGAACTTCAACCTGAACGGCCTGATCCCGGGGACCACGTCCGGCAACCGCCAGCTGGAGCCGGAAACGGCCGACACCTTCAGCGCCGGCTTCGCCTTCCAGCCCGACGCCATCCCCGGCCTGACGCTGACCGCCGACTGGTATGACATCAAGATCAAGGACGCGATCGCCTCCCAGGCCGCGGCCCAGATCCTGGGGCTGTGTGCGGCGCGCGGGGGCGCTTTCTGCGATCTGGTGGCCCGTGACCCGGTGACCGGTGCGGTGACCCGACTGACCCAGGGGTCGCAGAACCTCTCCGAGATTCGCACCTCGGGCATCGATGCGACGATCCGCTACGAGTTCGACACCGGCATCGGCCGTTTCGCAGCGGTCCTCGACACCTCGTATCTGGATGAATTCACCACCGTCAGCCCCGACCCGACCGGCGGTCCCGACATTCTCGACGAACGCGCCGGGAAAGGCGACCGGGCGCGCTCGACCTATCCGCACTGGAAGGGGCAGAGTTCGCTGCGCTGGAGCGACGGCGCCTGGAGCGCCCTCTGGCGTGGCCGCTACATCGGTGAGAGCACCGACGTTGTGAACACGGTCAAGGACGCGACCACCGACGCCATCTTCTACAACGACCTGGAGGGCAGCTACGCCTTCAACATGTACGATGCGACGGTCTCGGTCGGGGTGAACAACCTGTTCGACGAACAGCCGCCCGCTTCCTATGCAAATGCGCCGATCAACTACGACATCTATACCTATGACGCCCGGGGTCGCAGCGCCTACATTCGTCTCGGGCTCCAGTTCTAGAACCCAGGTTCCGGCATGACGGACGTGAATGGCCCATCCCCGACGGCGCGTCGGGGATGGCTGGACCGGGTCGAGCGGCTGGGCAACGCCTTGCCCGACCCGGTCTTCATCCTGGCGGGATGTATCGTGGTGCTGGTCATCGTGTCCGTCTTCGCGGCGGGGTCGGGCTGGAGCGCGGTCAATCCGGTGACCGGCGACCGGCTGGCCACCCAGAGCCTGCTGTCGTCGGAGAACGTCGCCAGACTCTTCGTTGACATGCCCGAGACGCTGACGCGGTTCCCGCCCCTGGGTCTGGTGCTGGTGGTCATGCTGGGTGCGGCGGTGGCCGAGCGGTCGGGACTGTTCGCGGCGCTGCTGGGCGGAGGCGTGCGCCATCTGCCGACGCGCTTCCTGAGCCCGGCGGTCTTCATCATCGGCCTGTTCTCGCACCATGCGGCCGACGCGGCCTATGTCGTTCTGATCCCTCTGACGGCGCTGGTGTTCGCGCGGGCGGGACGGCATCCGCTGGCGGGCGTGGCGATCGCCTATGCCGGAATTTCAGGCGCCTTCGCCGGCAACATCATCCCCGGGCAGTTCGACCTGCTGATGCTCGGCATCACGGCGCCGGCCGCCCAGCTGATCGACCCGAGCTATGGCGTCAATCCGCTGGGGAACTGGTGGTTCACCCTGGCCATCGGCGTCCTGTTCACCCCCATCGCCTGGTTCGTGACGGACCGGATCATCGAGCCGCGCCTCGGCGAATGGTCGGGTCAGCTGCCGGAAGGCGTCGCCGAGGCCGATGACATGGGCGTGCTCGATGCGCGCCAGCGGAAGGGCCTGATGCTGGCCGGTCTGGTTGCCTTGGCGGTCGTGGGTCTGTTCGCTGCCCTGACCCTGTGGCCCGGAGCGCCGCTGATCGATGCCGAGGCGGTCGGACCCCGGCGGCTGGCGCCCTTCTACGGGGCCCTGGTGGCGGCCTTCATGATGCTGTTCCTCGGCTGCGGCTGGGCCTATGGCGCGGCTGCGGGGACGGTGACCAGCCACCGCACCCTCGTCCGGATGATGGGGGAGGGGATGCGCGACATCGCCCCCTATATCGTGCTGGCCTTCTTCGCCGCCCACTTCGTCGCCATGTTCTCCTGGTCGAACCTGGGGCCGGTGCTGGCGGTCCGGGGGGCCGAGGCGCTGACCGCCCTGTCCATGCCCAAGCCGCTGCTGCTGGTGTCCTTGCTGGGCATGTCGTCCGGTCTGGATCTGGTCATCGGTTCGGCCTCGGCCAAGTGGAGCGCGATGGCGCCCGTCGTCGTGCCCATGATGATGCTGCTGGGCGTCTCGCCGGAGATGACCACGGCCGCCTACCGGATGGGTGACTCGATCTTCAACATCGTCACGCCGCTGGCCAGCAACTTCCCGCTGGTGCTGATCATCAGCCAGAGGTGGAAGCCCGATTTCGGCATCGGTTCGATGATCGCCCTGATGCTGCCCTACAGTATCGCCTTCGGCCTGGCCGGGATCGCGCTGGTGACCCTGTGGGTGTCCCTGTCCCTGCCGGTCGGTCCGGGCGCGCCCGCGACCTACAGGCTGCCGCCGCCCGCCATCGCCGCGCCGGCGATTCCGTGAGCGCCGCCCCCCACCCCGCACCGGGTGAGGACATCGTGGTCCTGCGCGACGTCATGGCGCCGATGCGTGACGGCGTGCGTCTGGCCGCAGACATCTATCTGCCGGTCGGCGCAGGTCCGTTCAGCGTCATTCTGGAGCGGACCCCGTACGACAAGCGGGGAACGAACCACGCCGACCGGACGGCCGCCGATCCGACACCGCGTTCCAAGCCGGAGGTCGCGGCCGACTTCGCGCGCGCCGGATACGCCTACGTCCTGCAGGACTGCCGGGGGCGTTCGGCTTCCGAAGGCGTCTTCTCCAAATACCTGAACGAGGCCGACGACGGCTACGACACCCTGAGCTGGATCGCGGACCAGCCGTGGTGCGACGGGCGGATCGGCATGACCGGCCTGTCCTATTCCGCTCACGTCCAGGCGGCCGTGGCGGCGCTGGGCCATCCGGCACTGGCCGCGATGTTCATGGATTCAGGCGGGTTCTCCGGCGGCTACCACAGCGGCATCCGCCAGGGCGGGGCCTTCGAGCTTAAGCAACTGACCTGGGCCTACAAACACGCGCTTCAGGCGCCTGCAACCGCCGCCGATCCGGCGCGCAGGGCCGCGCTGGAGGCTGAGGACATCGGCGCGTGGGTGCGGGTGAATCCCTGGCTTCCCGGCCATTCTCCCCTGACCGCCGCCCCGGAATACGAAGACTTCATCGTGCAGATGTGGGCGCGCGAGACCTTCGGTCCGTTCTGGACGCAACCCGACCTTTGCGCCTCCGCCCACTACCAGCGGTTCACCGACGCGCCGATGGTGTTCCTGAGCAGCTGGTACGATCCCTATGCGCTCGCGGCGACCGAGAATTTCGCCGCTCTCAGCCGCATGAAGGCGGGCCCGGTGCGGCTGGTGATGGGGCCGTGGACCCATGGGCAGCGGTCGGTGACCTTCGCGGGAGACGCCGACTTCGGGCCGGAGGCGACGCTGGACGGTCATCTGGCGGATGATTACCTGCGTCTGCGCCTGGACTGGTTCGACCGCCACCTGCGCCGGGACCCTGCGGTCGCGGACCCGCTGCCGTCGCCGGTCCGGCTGTTCGTCATGGGCGGCGGGACCGGTCGTCGCACGGCGCAGGATCGACTCGATCATGGTGGGCGCTGGCGCGACGAGGCGGACTGGCCGCCGCCCGCCGTCGAGGCCACGGCCTTCCACCTCTCAGGCGACGGAGGTCTGTCGCGCGCGATCCCCGAGGCGGGCGAGCGCTCCTGGCGGCACGATCCGGACAATCCCGTTCCCACCATCGGCGGCGCCATCGCCTCGGGTGCGCCCCTGATGGAGGCGGGCGGCTTCGACCAGCGGGAGACCCTAGACCTGTACGGGGCCTCCATGCCGGGCAGGGCCCTGGCCGACCGCGACGACGTCGTCAGCTTCCAGACCGAGGTTCTGACCCAAGGGGTGGAGGTCACCGGGCCGGTGTCCGCCCGGCTGTGGATCTCCGCGAGTGCGCTGGACTGCGACGTCATGATCAAACTGGTCGATGTCTATCCGCCCAATACCGACTATCCCGAGGGATACGCCCTGAACTTGACCCATGGCGTGCTGCGCCTACGCTTCCGCGACGGGTTCGAGGCCGCGCATCCGATGCGGCCGGGGGAAGTGTATGGCGTCGACATCAAGGCCTTTCCGACGTCCAATCTGTTCGCGGCCGGTCATCGGATCCGGCTGGACCTATCGGCCAGCAACTTCCCTCATTTCGACGTCAACCCGGGCACGGGTGTCCCGGCCGGCGAGGCCAGCGACCCTGTCGCTGCGATCTGCGCCGTTCATTTCGGGCCTGACGCCCCGTCGCATCTCGTGCTTCCGATCCGGCCGATCGCCTAGGGTCATGCCATGACGCCGGACGCCGACGGCCGTCAGACGATCCGGCTGAGAGCGCTCCGGATCTTCAACGCGATCGTCCGGCTGGGCTCGGTGACCGGCGCGGCGCGCGCCCAGGGATTGAGCCAGCCTGCCGCGAGCCGGCTGCTGGCCCAGCTCGAACGCGACGTGGGGTTTGAACTGTTCCATCGCGATCGCGGACGGCTGATGCTGACCGCCGACGGACTGCTGTTGCATCAGGAGGTGGAACGCGCGCTCGACAACGTCGATCGCGTGCAGTCGCTGGCCCGCGACATCTCGGACTTTCGCGTCGGCCACCTGCGCCTCGTCGCCCCGCCCAGTTTCCTCGAAGCGATCCTGCCCGACATGATCGAGCGCTTTCTGGAGCAGTACCCCCAGGTGCATGTGTCGATCGATTCCCACGGCGTCGAGGTCGCCAAGGCGATGATCGCGTCGCGGACGGTGAACGCCGGGTTCGTCAAACTGCCGCACAATCGCGACGACCTGCGGACCGAGACGGTGCTGGTCAGCGAGAGCGCCTGCGTCCTGCCGGTCGGCCACCCTCTGGCGGCACAGGAGACGGTCGCGGCGGCGGATATGCGCGGCGTCCCGCTGATCCTGCTGGGCCAGGGCCAGCGGTTCCGCGCCCAGGTCGAGGCCGCTTTCGCTGACGCCGGCGTGGTGCCCAGGGTCAAGGTCGAGACCCATACGATCGCCTCGGCCTGTGCGCTCGCGTCTCGCGGCGTGGGCGTCGCCATCGTCAACGAGAGGCTGGCGAAGGCCTATGTCCGGGAGGGCACGGTCCTGCGGCGGTTCAAGCCCGGCATCCGCCATGAATACGGCTTCGCGACCTCCGCCAACTCCGGCCCGGATCGGCTCGCAGAGGCGTTCCTCGGCGTTGTCCGGGCCAATCTGCGCAGTGAGCCCGAACGCTAGAACCGCCCGGCCTTGAGCCGTTGCAAGGCGGCCGTCCCATGCTTCGTGCAGACAGCGCTGTCACGACCTCGTGCATGCGCAGGATAGCGTCGCGCCACGGGATGGTGAGACGGGCCGCATGGTTGTGACGCGCCTCAGCCAGGTCGCTCTCAGCCCAGGTGAACGGATCGGCGCATGCACGTTGGGCGAAATAGCGCTCGCCGAAAGTGTCGACCGTCGCTTGCTCGAGCTCTGTCGATCGGACGTAGTCTGGATCAACCAGCACCAGTTCTCGTCGGAACAGTTCGAAGACGGCATCGAGCAGATGGGCTCGATCTTCCTCAATCAGGGCCTGGACCGCCTCAGAGGTGCAGATCGCCAGCGGAGCGTGGGGCAAGGGGAAATAGAAGTCGGCTTCTGGCAGGAGACCCTTGCGCGACATCAGAGTGATCATGAAATCTGACGTGTTCGGAGAGGGCGCGAAGGCGAGGCCGGCCTCGGTCCGTACGAACGCGCCATGGCTCACAGCCAGGCCGACGGCGGCGTCGATCGCCGTCAGGGACGAGCCTCGGACGCCGACGTTGACCGGTGGGAGCGCCGCCAATGCTGAAGCAGGCCACGGGCTGAGGAAATAGCCGGGGCGGACCTCCTGCCGCGAGGGCCACTGATGTCCCGTGGCGAGGACGACGTGATCAAAAACTTCACGGGTAGCGGCTTGGCCGCTGGTGACGACGCTGAGCTGCACCCCGGGGTTGACGTCGCGCACATCCGCGACCCGGCTGCCCGTGCGCACCTCGATGGCGATGCCGCGCGCTCGGGCCTTCGCCACAAGAGAATCGAAGCGATCCTGGAAGTATCGGCCCAAGGCCACGCGGGGGACGAAGTCCCGGTCGTCGATCCCTTGAGGATCAATGCCTAAGGCCCGACGCTCCGCCGGCGATTTGTTCTTGACCCATTCCAGCAGGGTCTCATCCAGCGGAGGTATCTCGATGCTGGCGATATTCGACAGCATGGCCGGGTCATTCCAGCCTGGTCGATATGGAGCCCCCGGTCCTGCCGTCGATTGCGCTTCATAGACGGTGACACGGACATCCCGGTCCGTGCGATCGACGAGGGCGGCAAGACTATAGAGGGTCGTCGGGCCGGCTCCAACAAAAGCGATCGTGGACGTCATTCCGCTGAAATGCGTTTGGGCGAGATAGGTGCCATTTGCACCGATTTCTACTCCTCTTCAGCGCGTTATGAGTCGTCCAGCGCACATTCAGGGCATCCGGACGGCCGAAAGTCGGCAGAGGAACCGGAGCTGGCTCAGGGCATTGTGAGGTCGGGCATGGATACCGAGCCGCGAGGGCGACGATCCGGGCCTTTTCTGCAAAAAAGGTTCGCTCATGGCCCGCGCCCAGACACCCGCCTCCCGCAGCAAGGCGGCCGCATCTCGTGCCAAACCGTCAGTCGCAGCAGGGGTCGGTGACGGCGGCGAACTGCATCAAAGCGCCTCGGCGCCGGATCAGCGGATCACAACAAATCACGGCGTGCCGATCAGCGACAACCAGAACTCGCTGAAGGCCGGGAGGCGCGGACCGTCGCTGCTGGAAGACTTCGTTCTCCGTGAAAAAATCCAGCATTTCGATCACGAGCGAATCCCCGAGCGAATTGTCCACGCGCGCGGCAACGCCGCCCACGGCGTGTTCGAGCTGACCGAGAGCCTGGCCGGCTTTTCCCGCGCCAAGGTGCTGACCGAGGTCGGCGAGCAGACCGAGGTATTCGTCCGTTTCTCCACCGTCGCAGGCGGCGCCGGCTCAGTCGATACGCCGCGCGACGTGCGAGGGTTCGCCGTCAAGTTCTACACAAAAGAGGGCAACTGGGATCTTGTCGGCAACAACATCCCGGTCTTCTTCATCCAGGACGCGATCAAGTTCCCGGATCTGGTCCACGCCGTGAAGATGGAAGCCGATCGCGGCTATCCCCAGGCCGCGAGCGCACACGACACCTTCTGGGATTTTATCGGACTGATGCCTGAATCGACCCACATGGTCATGTGGCAGATGTCGGATCGGACAATCCCGCGCTCGTACCGGATGGTCGAAGGCTTCGGTGTCAACACCTTCCGCCTGCTCAACGATGACGACGAGGCCGTCTTTGTGAAGTTCCATTGGCGTCCGCGCCTGGGGACCCAGTCGACATGCTGGGACGAGGCGGTGAAGATCGCCGGGGCCGATGCCGATTATCTACGCCGAGATCTCTACGATGCCATCGACAAAGGTGACTTCCCCGAGTGGGATTTCGCCGTGCAAATCCTGACCCAGGAAGAGGCGGATGCACTGCCGTTCGACATCCTGGACGCCACCAAATTGATCCCCGAGGAACTCCATCCGCTGCGGGTGATCGGCAAGCTGACGCTGAATCGAAACCCCGACAACTTCTTCGCCGAAACCGAGCAGGTTGCCTTCCTGCCGACCAACATGCCGCCGGGGATCGACGTGTCGGAGGACCCTCTCCTGCAGGGCCGGTTGTTCTCCTATCAGGACACGCAGCTATCGCGTCTGGGCACGGTGAACTTCCACCAGATCCCGATCAACCAGGCCAAGGGTTGCCCCTTCCAGAACTTCCAGCGCGACGGCCAGATGCAGATGGCCGTGCCCAGGGGCCGCGCGAACTATGAGCCGAACAGCCTGGCCGAGGCTGGCGAGGACGGCGGTCCGCGCGAGGATCCGGTCGGCGGTTTCCGCAGCTTCCAGGCTCCGGTCGAACAAGCCAAGGTCCGCCTGCGCGCCGAGACCTTCGCCGATCACTTCAGCCAGGCGCGGATGTTCTTCCGTTCACAAACGGAGATCGAGCAGGCGCATCTGGTCGGCGCCCTGGTGTTCGAACTGTCCAAGGTCACGCTGGAGCACGTCCGCCTGCGTGTGCTGGCGAACCTGCGCAACGTCGACGAGACCCTGGCGTCGCGTGTAGCGGATGGTCTGGGGATGGCTCTGCCGGCGGCGTCGGCTCCGGCGTCCAAACCCTTCGACATGGAAGAGAGTCCGGCCCTGCGGATCGTCGGCAAATATCCCGACACGCTGAAAGGGCGGCTGATCGGCATACTTGTGACGGACGGGGCCGACGGCGCGGTGGTCGCGAGCGTTAGGACGAGTTCCGAGGCGGCGGGCGCCCAGGTCCAGATCATCGCGCCCAAGATCGGCGGAGTGACGCTGAGGGACGGGTCGAAGCTCAAGGCCGATCGCCAGCTTCAGGGCGCACCTTCAGTGCTGTTCGATGCGGTGGCTCTGGTCCTGTCCGACGCCGGATGTGAGTTGCTGCTGGGGGAGGGGGCGGCGGTCGATTTCGTTAAAGACGCCTTCGGCCACCTGAAGGCCATCGGTCATAATCCGGCGGCCCAGCGCTTGCTCGACAAGGCCGGTGTGGAGCCGGATCCCGGAGTTATCGCGCTCGGTAAGTCCAGTAAGGGGTTCTGTGCGGCCGCGGCGACCCGGCAGTGGAATCGGGAATCCAAGGTTCGCATCCTGGCCTAGACCAGGCTCCGCTTCACCTGGCAGGGCGAATGATTGGCCGGTCGCGCAGTGGCAGGATTGAAGAACGGCGATTCGGTTAGTGCAGGGGCGCACCTCCATTTCTTTCGGTCCGTCAGGCGAAGGCCGGAGCCTTTCCGGAAGCTTGGACGTTTCCAGCCCATGACTGCTGCTACGCTCACCGACGGACTATATGCTCGTGGTCTCGCCCGCGCATTTGGCGGGGCGCTCATCTTCGCCTTCCCGCTGTTGATGACCATGGAGATGTGGTCGCTCGGATTTACCATCACTCCCCTGCGTCTGCTGGTGTTCCTGGGGCTCAGTCTGCCTCTCCTGTTTGGCCTTTCCTATTACGCGGGTGTCAATCGGCGTCCAAAAGGGACCCCCTATAGGCGTGCAATAGGGACCCCCTTTTGGTGTTCGGGATGGACGTCACGAGCGCACCGCTTGCGAGGGTTGGGGCGTAGGGAGGGCGTAGCCCGACTGGAGGCTCAACCCTCGCTTGGCGT